>CAITEF010000367.1 GCA_903891315.1 uncultured Rhodospirillales bacterium
CCGCCACCACAATCATCACCCCTTCTATAATCGCGGCAAAGAACTCGACCTTGTCGTGGCCGTAAGGGTGATTCTCGTCCGCAGGCAGGTCGGCCATGTTGACGGCAAACAGGGTGATGAACGAGGCCGCAACATTGACCACCGTCTCGGCGGCATCCGAGAACAGCCCGGCACTGCCGGTGATCCACCACGCAGCCGTTTTCAGCGCCAGCACGACGATGCCGACGAAGATGCTGCCGATTGCCAATGTCTTCGCCCGCGTCACCGCAGCCATGCTCCTGAGATTGCGCGCGGTCTGTAGCAGCCCCAGGCCCGCGCGTCAGCTTCCCGGTGAGGGTCGCTGCTCCAATGGCAGCGTGAACACCCGGTCATTCGCAAAATCCAACCACACCCTGTGGATGTGGAAGTAATCCGCACCAATGATGATGTTGAACGCCATTCCCTTATCCGAGCTGATCATCAGCACCGGCTTGGGAAAAATCTCGCCGTCGAGGTCCAACTGGTCGAATCGGTGCAGATGCGCGGTGGTCACCGCACCAAATCCGCGCGGATGCACCTCCGGGTCGGAAGCGAGGATTTCCGGGGTGACACCTGCCTTGGCCGCAAACACCGGCGAGACCAACGAGCCGCCGATTGCCCCGGTGTCGAACATCGCCAATCCGAGCGTGCCGTTGAGCCTTGCCGCCACTTCCAAATGCGGCGACGGCTTGCCGCCAGCGCCCTTGACGCCGCGAATGGCCGGCATCTCGATCAGTTTCGCATCCGCGATGGGCTTTTGCCCCGCACAGAGCCGCCCATGATAGGCGACGATCCGCCCCTCCAATTCGTTGATGTCCAGCGTGAGATCGGACAGCAAATCGAGCCCGATCACACCGTCATAGGGCAGGCCGTTGGAGACCAGGAAGCGCTTATTCTCAAACACCAGCCCACCGGTCTCGACCCGCTCGATCTCAATGGTGTCGAAATTCTGGGTGCCGGTGACATCGCGCATGCTGACGGATTTGGTGTCATGCAGCAGCCCGAGCGCCAATGCGGTGCGTCGCTCAATGGCCGAGCTTGAGCCGCCGGTGTCGAGCAGGAAATGCCGGTCGATCCCGTTCACCCGCACCCACAACACCGGTGCCCGCCCGCCGAGCATCATGTCGAGCGGCAAGGTGTAGTGTTCCTCCAACCCGCAGGTGCCGGACATATCGACCCCAGCGCAGGCCGAGAGTGTGGCGGCGGCCAGGATCAGCACAATGCGCAGCAGGTTTTGCCAGGGGCGGAATGGCGTCATGCGCAAGGAGTGCCATGGCGCGGGCAGGCTGGGCAACTCACAAGATCTTTGAGGACCAATGATCACAACCTTCTAGGCAATCCAGCCAATTGGGGACGAAATCAACCCTTTTCATGAATAACTCGGAACGATATAGGCGCAATTATAGGCGCGGCATCAACAGCCAAATTGAAACGACAAGTCGCAATAGGCGCGAAATTTGCCCCTCAAGGTCCGCGTTCGGGGCCGAAACCCGATGAAGCGACCAACATGACACTCCCCCGCATGATCACAGTGGCGCTGCACAGCATGCGGCTGAGGGGATGCGACCTCCGACAATCACGCAATAGAATCTCGTAGAATAGAATAACACCAGATTGAATAAATCCTACCGGGTCATTGCAAGCGGAGCGCAGAAATCCACCGCGATGCAGCCAGTTTTGCGATGGATTGCGGCGCTCCGCTTGCAATGACGGCGCAATACCACCGGCTGCATTGTTTGACCGCCCGCCCCGAGATTCGTCATCGCGAGCGCAGCGTCGCGATCCATCGACAGCTTACAGCCGAGCCTTTGCCATCGATGGATTGCCAAGACGGTGCAATTCCTGCCGTGGAATTGGCTCCCTACTCCTCATCGTCCAACGCCGATTCAATCTCCAGCCGGTCACTCAGGCCGAGCACCAGATCGGATTGCACGTTGTCCACCGCATCGACGCTGCGCAGTTTCCGCTCAATGGCGCGCTGGCGGACAAGCGTCTTCTCGATGCCAGAACTCAATGTGTCCGCCTGTTTCTTGATGACCGCGAGCGCCTCGCCGAATTTGCCCCACTCGATCTTCACCGCCGTCAGCATCTCGGCGATCTTGCCTGCCTTCTGTTCAAGCGCCAGCGTGACGTAGCTGACCCTTAATGTGTGCAGGAAGGCGGGCAGCAGGCTCGGCCCCATCACCATCGTGTGGCAGTCGCGACGGACTTGCTCGATGAGGCCAGGGATCCGCGCGACCTCGGCGAACAGGGAATCACTTGGCAGATACAGTACCGCCACATCCAACGTGCGCGGCGGGGCGATGTATTTGTCGCGGATTTTGGCGGCTTCGAGCAGCACATTGCGCCGCAGGGCACGCCGCGCCTCCTCCTCGTCCTCACGCGATCCAGCCTCGTTGGCGACGATCAGGCGGGTGTAATCCTCGGTGGGGAACTTGCTGTCGATCGGCAGCCAGGCATGCTCGCCGTCACGCCCCGGCACGCGGAGGGCGAATTCAACCAATTCGCGCGAGCCCTCTTTCATCTGCATGTTCTTCTCGAACGCGCCCGCAGGCAGCAGATCGGTCAGCATCGCTTCCAACTGCGCCTCGCCCCAGCCGCCACGGGATTTGACGTTGGAGAACAGGCGTTTGAGATCACCCACCTCGCCTGCCACCGTCTGCACTTGACCGATGGCCTGCTGCACGGCGGTGAGCTGTTCCTGCAGATTGGTGAAACTGTCGCGCAATTGCTTTTCGAGTGCCGCCTGGAGCTTCTCGTCCACCGCCTGCCGCATCTCGTCGAGCTTCTTCTCATTGCCCGCCCGCATCACGTCAAGCCGCTCGGCGACCTGCGTGCGCAGACGTTCCTGCTCCTCGCGCAGGCTGGTTTGCAGGCTGACAAGGCGCTCGCCAAAGGTGCGCAGCGACTGATCAATCGCCTCGCGCTGATGTCGCCCGAATTCGGCGAGCGTGGTGGATTGCGCCTGCAGGCCGGATTGCACCCGGTCGAACGCGGCTTCCAGCCCGGCGCGGGTGCCGGTTGCGATCTCTTGGCGGAGTTCGCGATCCAGCGTGCCGAATTGCGCGCGCAAAGCCTCCTGATCCTCGCGCAGCCGCCGCTCCAGCCCAGACAGGCGTGCGGCATTCACGAAGGCGAGGATCACCAGAATCAGCAGAAGCAAGGCCGCAACGCCCGCCGCACCGGCGACGAGCAGGTCCGGAGGAATATTTGTCATCGGAGTCTCCATAAGGCGCGCACTGCGCACCGCCGACTCGGCGTCGGTCAACCTTTTGGTGACAAGTTTGAAAGATGCTGACTGAGCAAATCGAAGAGGTCATGTGATGTCAGGAATCTTGGCACGGTTTCGCGGCTTGGCGGTCAAGCTGGCAATCGCGATGACCTTGCTGATCGCGGCCGTCGGCGGCATGTCCTGGAGCGTGTTGCGCGCGTTCGATCAGGCCGAGTCGGACATCACGCGGGCCGAGCACATCGTCGACAACATGATGCTGGTCTCCAATGCCGCGATGCAGATGGCCGCAATCGGCGAGCAGACCCGGATGCTGGTCGATGGCGACAAATCCGCCAACCCCGCCGGTATCCAATCCGGTCTCGCGGAACTCGACAGCCAGATCAGCGAACTCATCAACAGGACCGTCGTCGCGCAGGTGCGTGAGATGATCGTGGCGTGGCAGGCCGATCTGCGCAGATTTCCGCCTTTGCTCGACCAGATGATCGGCGCGCTGAAGGACC
The DNA here is from genome assembly GCA_903891315.1 of uncultured Rhodospirillales bacterium. GTDB lineage: Bacteria > Pseudomonadota > Alphaproteobacteria > Acetobacterales > Acetobacteraceae > CAIQQQ01. The sequence continues at coordinate 3,751 of CAITEF010000367.1, forward strand.
GTGGCGCGCGGGATCAAACGATGATCCGGAATGGCGAGACACTCAGCACGATGCTCGACCAGGCGGAACTTGATCCGGCGCTGGAGCCGGATGACCGGGTGCTGGTGATCCAGGCCAACGAGTTGGCCACCAAATCCAGGCTGCAGGCAACGCGCTACAAGCTGCAGGGTTTGCCCGAGACAATCCCGGCTTCCGAAAAGGCGGCGAAGGCGGCCCGCACCAGGATGCAGGCGGTGATCCTGCGCGCGCCAGGGGATGCTCTGGTCACCGAATTGCAGAATGCCGATTCGGCAATGGCGAGCTTCATCGAGTCCTTCACGGCCTATCGCGACGCACAGGCGAAGGCGACTGCGGTGGTGGGAGACCTCAACACGCTGAACCGGCAATTGCTCACCCAGGCCGCGACAATCCGAGACGCACAATCTCGCGCAATCAACGACAATTTTGCCGGAACCCGCACCGCGTTCGCATCACGCCGCATCGTCACCATGACTGTGCTTGGCGGCGTCATCCTGCTGTGTCTGTCGCTTTATATTGCCACCGGCGTCACCGTCGTCGGCCCGCTGCGCCGTCTGGCCGAGCGGATGCGTCGCTTGGCGGAAGGCGATGACAGTGTCGAAATTCAGGTCTCACGGCGCGGGGACGAGATCGGGGCGATGACCAACTCCGCTGCCGAGTTGCGCCAGACCGTCTCGCGCGCCGACCGGCTCGCCTGGATGGTGCAGGGCATGCCGTCCCCGGTGATGCTGGCAGACCCCAAGACCGGCGAAATCACCTATGCCAACACGGCGAGCGCCGAATTGCTCCGCTCCGTGCAAGACCATATCGCGGTGCCGATGAACCAGATTGTCGGCAGCAATCTTGATATCTTCCATCGCAATCCTGCGCATCCGCGCGCGATCCTGGCCGATCCCGCCCGTTTGCCATGGCGCGCGAAGGTCAAGCTGGGGCCGGAGACGCTCGATCTGCAAATCTCGGCGGTCCGGAGCCGGAACGGTGAGTATGTCGGGGCCATGCTGGTGTGGTCGTTGATCACCCGCCAGACACGGCTTGCCAACGACTTCGAAAGCTCTGTCTTGGGCGTGGTCGGCGAGTTGGCCGAGTCAGCTGAAGCGATGGCGGCCTCGGCCGAGGCTCTCGCCCGCTCGGCCAGCGAGACCGAATGCCAAGCCGACAATGTCAGCCATGCATCCGAACAGGCGACGGCAAACGTGTCGATGGTCGCCAGTGCCGCCGAGGAGCTTGCCTCCTCGGTGGACGAAATCGCCCGTCAGATGGAGGAAAGTGCCCGGATCTCCGCCGAAGCCGCCAGCCGCGCGAAAGCCACCGATGTCACGGTGGACAGCCTGGCGGCGGCGGCGGCGAAAGTGGCCGATGTCGTCCGGCTGATCGGCGACATCGCGGACCAGACCAATTTGCTCGCCCTCAACGCCACCATCGAGGCGGCACGGGCGGGCGAGCATGGCAAAGGGTTTGCGGTGGTGGCCAGCGAGGTGAAGGAACTCGCCACCCAGACCACACGGGCCACATCCGATATCGCCCAACAGATCGAAAGCATGAAATCTGCTACAACCGAGGCGGTCGGCGCGATCCGCGACATCCGCAACACCATTGAACGGATCAGCGAAATCACCGCCTCGATCTCGGCGGCCGTCGAACAGCAAGGGGCAGCGACCGCCGAGATTGCCCGCAACGTGCAGCAGGCCTCACATGGCACAGCGGAGGTCTCCAGCAGCATCGTCACCGTCAGCCGTTCCGCGACATCCACAGGGGAGGCTGCCACCACGGTGCAGCACGCCTCTAAAGTGTTGTCGGCGCAATCAGGACGGCTGAAGCAGGACGTTGCTGCCTTCCTCAAGGCAATCCGCGCCGCATAGCACGGGTCAGAATTCGGACTATTCCGAAGCTCAGCCTGCGTCTGAGCTGTCCCTGGTTTCACGGACACCTGGTTTAAGCCGCGTCTGCGATCCTCTCGAATTCCATAGGGCTGAGATAGCCAATGGTCGAGTGCCGTCGGCACGGGTTGTAGAAGC
>CAITEF010000368.1 GCA_903891315.1 uncultured Rhodospirillales bacterium
CGTGTGCTCTTCCGATCTCTGGCCACCACGCCCCAGAACAGGTCGGGGTGTTCGGTGAGAATTCCGGGGCCCGGCGTGATGCCGTGGATGGTGAGCGCGCCGAGCATCAGCGCCATTGCGGCACCGGCGGGAATGCCGAGGGTGAGCATCGGGATGAAATGGGTCAGTGCGGCGGCGTTGTTGGCCGCTTCCGGCCCGGCCACGCCCTCAATCGCGCCCTTGCCAAAGCGCGACGGGTCGGCGGCGAGTTGGCTTTCCAGGCCGTAGGAGGCGAAGGAGCTGACCAACGGCCCGGTGCCGGGCAGGACGCCGAATGCCGAGCCCAAAGCAGTGCCGCGCAGGATCGCTTTCCAACTCGCGCCAAGATCGGCCTTGGTCGGCAACAGCCCGGTGACTTTGGCGCTGACGCTTTTCACCTCGGAGAGGTTTTCCAGCCGCGACGCAATCTCGGCGAATGCGAACAGACCGACCGCCACGACAACGAAATCGAGCTTGTCGGTGATGTTGCCCAAGCCGAAGGTGAAGCGCTGTACGCCAGAATTCACGTCCGTGCCCGCCATGCCGAGCAACAGGCCGATCAGTGTCATCGGTAAGGTCACGCGCAACTCACCTGCGGACAGCGAGGAGGCGGCGACGAGGGCGAGGATGACGACGGCAGTGTATTCAGGAGCGCCGAACGTAAGTGCTGCCTCGGCCAATGGCGGCGAGAACAGGGCGATGATGACAATCGCCACGCATCCGGCGAAGAACGAGGACAGGGCGGAGATGCAAAGTGCCGGTCCCGCCCTGCCCTGTTTGGCCATCGGATGGCCGTCAAAGCAGATCACCACCGAGCTTGGCTCACCCGGCATGTTGAGCATGATCGCCGTCGTCGCACCCGCGTGATGCGCGCCGTAATAGATGCCGGAGAGCATGATCAGCGAGGCGACGGCGGGCAAGTTGAACGTCACCGGAAGCAACATCGCGATGGTGGCCAGCGGTCCCAGACCAGGGAGCACGCCGACCAGCGTCCCGAGACCTGCTCCCAGCAGGCAATAAAGGAAATTCTCTCCCGTCAGAGCGACCGCAAAGCCGTGCGAGAGATTGGCGAGGATTTCCATCGCTCGCCCCTAATGCGGCAGAAGATAAGACAGCGGCAGGCCGAGGCCGAAGACGTAGAGCGATCCGGACAGGAAGGCGAGGACCACGAGGATCGCCACCGCCTCCAGCCAACGCACCCGCTTCCCGGCCGCGATCGAGCATGCCACCAGCACGAACAGCGCTGGCAACAGCCCCTGCTCGTCGATCAGCAGCCCGAAGCCCACCACGCCCAGCGCCAGACACGACATCGGCCAAATATGCAGCCGTGTCATCGACTTGCCTTGTCCAACAAGGCCACGCGACACGTCCATCAATCCCATCAGCGCCAGCAACCCGCCGACGAGGACGGCGAAATAGCCCGGCCCCATCGCGGTTGACGACCCGATACCGTAGCCACGTCCCATCCACACCGCGCCGAGACCGAGGAAGGTGAACAGCAAGCCGCGCAGCAGATCCTGGGAGATCGCCCTAGAAGCCATATCGGAAGGCCGGGTTGTCGACGAGGATGAGCTTGCGCGTCGCCTCATCCGGCACCCAATCGGCCAGCAGATCGACCAGATCGCCGTCATTCGGCATCGCGCCGGCGATGGTGGTGTGCGGCCAGTCGGTGGCGAACAGCATCCGGTCGGGACCAGCGGCGACGAGGCGTTGCACGAAGGGTTTCAGGTCCGCATAGGGCAAAGCCTGCTTGGAGATCCGCATCGGGCCGGACAGCTTGAGCCAGACTCGGCGGGTGGCGATCAGGCTGAGCAGCGCCTGGAAATCGGCCCCATCAAGACCGTACTCAATCGGCACCTGCCCCATGTGATCGACAACGATGTCGAGCGGCACTTGGTCGAGCATCTGGTGCATCGCGGCGTAGTTCTCGCGCGTGATGCGGAAATTCAGATGCCACCCGAACTGGGCGATGCGGCGGGCAAGGTCCGGGGCGTCATCGGCCCCTGCCCCGTTGGCGTGACGCAGATTGAGCCGCATGCCGCGCACGCCGAGACCGTTCATCCGTTCCAGCTCGGCATCGGTGACACTTGCGTCGGTTGCCACCACGCCGCGCAATTCGAAATCGGTCTCGGCGAGCGCGTCGAGCATTGCCGAATTGTCGGTCATGTAGACGCTGGCCTGCACCAGCACGCCGCGTGAGAAGCCCAGCGTTTTCAGGAGCTTGATATACGACGACGGCAGCGCATCCGGCGGGGTGTAGCGACGCTTGGGGTCATAGGCGTAACGGGTTTGCGGACCGAAGACATGCGCGTGGGTGTCGCAGGCTCCGGGTGGCAGGGCGAATTTCGGCGCGTGCGTCTCGGCAATCGGGCCGGGGATGGTGGGGGCGGTGATCTCGGCCATCGGCTTACGCCATCTCGGCTGTGCGCACGCCCGCGATGACCGCGTCGGTGAAGATTTTCGTGCTCGCCGAGCCGCCCAAATCCGCCGTATGGGTGCCACCCATGATCGCGCTGGCGACACCGGCGCGCAGAAGTGCTGCGGTCTGGCGGCAGGCGACGTCGCCGGTACGCTGGTAGAGCCAGTCGAGCAATTGGCCGGTGGACCAGATCAGGGCGGCGGGATTGGCGATGCCCTTACCTGCGATGTCCGGCGCGGTGCCGTGCACGGCCTGTGCCATCGCATGGTCGCTGCCGGCGTTGAGCGAGGAGGCCAGACCGACGCCGCCGGCCAGACCGGAGGCCTGATCGGAGAGGATGTCGCCAAACAGATTGGTGGTCGCCACCAGCTTGAAGTCCTTGTGGCGGCGCGGGAAGGACGAGGCAAAGGTGTCGATGCGCAGCAGGTTCAGCGCGATGCCGGGATACTCATGCGCGATCTTCTCGAACGCACCGATGAACAGGCCCTCGGTCTGCGGCATGGCGGTGCGCTTGTGGGCGATGTGCAGCACGCTCTCGCCTTGGGCCTTGGCGTAATCGAGTGAGAAACGGGCGAAACGATCACAGGCAACGCCGGTGATCACCCGCAGCGACAAACCGACATCCTCGGTGGGCAGGAACTCGCCATAGCCCCAGGCGAGGTTGCGGTCCGGGTAGAAGCCTTCGGTGTTCTCGCGGATGACGGTCACATCCAGATCCGGGATCAGCGGATCGAGTTGTGGCCATGCCGTCACCGGGCGGACATTGGCGAACAGCTTGAAAGCGCGGCGCATATAACCGGACGGATGGCCTTTGGTGTGGTCGTCCTTCGGATATTCGCCAGCAAAGGTCGGTCCCAAGATCCAGCCATCGGAGGCGCGCAGCATCGCTTCAGTGGCTTCCGAGAGCAGCTTGCCCTCCTGCTCGCGCGCCTTCCAACCGACGAGGCCGTGGGTGAGTTTGTAGTTCAGGCCAGTGCGATCGGCGGCGGCAGCAAGCGCGTCGAGTGTGGCGTCGGTGATCTCGGGGCCAATTCCGTCACCGGCCAGAACACCGATATTGAATGCGCGCGAATCAGCCATGGCAGGTCTCCCCAACAACTCTTTTGCGGGAGGTTAGGCAGTGGATGCGTGCATCCCAACCGATGTTTGCACCATTCCTTATGCGGAATTCGCAAAAGAGTGGTGGCTTAGGGGCGCTTCCTGCCAGGCCAGACCGTCATCGTGAGCGAAGCGTCGCGATCCAGGTGTCGAAATGCCGTCTCTTCGACTTCTGGACGCTGACGCTTCGCTCAGGGTGACGATTTGGTGATTGAGAACCCAGACTTACTGCCCCGGCATGTCACCGATCAGCCCGTCATACACACCACCGCGCATCAGCCGCTCGGCGACCTTGCGGGTCAGATGCGGGGCGAACAGCGTAATGAAATCAAACATGTAGCCGCGCAGTTGGCGCTGCGTGTTCACGCCGACGAAAATCCGATTCGGCGGGAACAGATGCCGGCCATCCAGTGCCTGCAGGCTGGAATCCGCCTCCGTGTCGAATGCGATATGGCCGACGATCGCTATCCCGAGCCCTATTTTGACATAGACCTTCATCAGATCGGCATCCGTCGCGCTCAGCGCGATATGTGGAGACAGGCCGCGTTCCTCGAATTGCCGGTTGATGCTGGTGCGGCCGGGAAACGCCGGATCGTAGGTGATCATCGGGTAGCGCGCGATGCGCTCGAATGTGACCTCGCCGGGCTCCAGGATCTCGTGGCCGACGGGGGCGACGATCAGGCGGTGCAGGTCGTAGCAGGGCAGCAACGCCATGTCGGGGCTGCGATTGGAGGGGGCGGCGGTGATCGACATATCGACCGCGCCACTGGCCACCCATCCTGCGATCTCCTGCGGATTGCCCTGACGCAGGCTGAGCCGCACCTGCGGCCAGCGGGCGACGAAGCTGCGGATCACGTTGGGCAGCGCGTAGCGGGCATGGGTGTGGGTGGTGGCGATCAGGAACTCGCCGCTGGCCTCGCTGGTGATATCCTGCGTCACCCGGCGGACCCGTTCGGCGTCAAGCAGCATGCGGCGGGCGATCTCGGAGACTTCGCGCCCGGCATCTGTGAGCCCAAGGATGCGTTTGCCACTGCGGATCAACAGCTTGGTGCCAAGTTCCGCCTCCAGATCGCGCATCGCCCGGCTGATGCCGGATTGCGAGGTGTGGAGCGCGGTGGCGGCGAGTGAGAGGTTCATCCCGCTCTGGCAGATCTCATGCAAATAGCGGAGTTGCTGGAGCTTCATCCAGCGTTGGCCAAGAGTTGCGCCACATCGCGCCAGCGCGTCTGTTCGGCGGCCAGATGTGCTGCGAACGGCCCAGGATCGCTGCCACAGACGGCGGCAATGGCGGCGCACAGGCCCGGATCGCTGCCCTTGGGCCCCACCAGACCAACCCAGTTGGTGATCGTGGCCCCCGGCAAGCCGCACTCGGCCATCGTTGGCAGATCAGACAGGCTTGCCACCCGAGACGGGCCGGTCACGGCAAGCCCGGTCAAGCTGCCCACGGTGATCCGTGGCGTCATCGAGGCAAGATTGTTGAAGCTGAGCGGGACGATCCCGGCTTCGAGATCGTCGTAGAGGACTCGGGTGTACGAATAGAGCACATGGTGCAATTCAAGCCCGGTCTCGCGGGCGAACAGCGCTCCGGCGAGATGCGGGCCGCCGCCGATGGCCGAGGAGGAGAAGCGCAGCGGCTGCGGCATTTGTCGCAAGCCCGCGATTGTCGTGACCCCCAAAGCTGGCGGCACGGCGGCCACCATCGGGGCATCGACAAGCAGGCTGACCGGGGTGAAATCGGCAATCGGGTCGTAGCCTGCGCGGCCGAGTGCCGGTTGCAGCGCGTGGGTTCCCATCGTGCAGAGCAGGAACACATTGCCGTCGGGCGGCAGCGACGCCACGTGACGGGCGGCGATGGTGCCGGTGTCGCCGTGGATGAATTCGAATTCGACCTTGCGGCCGAGCGCGCTCTCGATGCGCGGCGCGGCATCGAGCGCTGCGTCGTGTGAGGCGCTGCCTTTGGAGAAGCCAATGACGAGGCGAAGGATCTGGCTCATTCCGTCACCGCCCCGGCAGCACGGACAACGGGTGCCCATTTGCGGGTTTCGGCGTCGATATAGGTGGCAAACTCGGCGGGTGAGCCGCCGTTGAGTTGGAAGCCTTCCGCCTCCAGCCGCTTCTTGGTCTCCGGCACGGCCAAAGCTGCGATGAACACGTCGTGCAATTTGGTGATGACCTCCGCCGGAGTGCCGACCGGGGCCATCACGCCGAACCACGTCGCAGCCTCGAAGCCGGGGAAACCTGACTCAGCGATGGTGGGAACATCCGGAAGTCCGTCCACCCGCTTGAGACTTGCGACCCCCAGCGCCCGCAGATGCCCGGCGCGCAACATTGGGGCGGCGGCGGGGATGGTCAGGAACCCCATCTCGACGCGACCGCCGATCAGATCCTCCACTGCCGGTGACGCCCCCTTGTAGGGAACGTGGGTGACTTTCACGCCCGTGGTCATCTTGAACAATTCCATCGCCAGATGGCTCGGCCCACCCACGCCGGAGGACGCGTAGTTCAGCACGTCCGGTTGTGCCTTGGCGGACGCGATCACGTCGGCGATGCTGTGGAGTTTGGTGTCCACATTGACGCAGAGCACGAACGGGACCGAGCCGAGATTGGTGATCGGCGCGAAGTCCTTCACGATGTCGTAGAGCGGCTTGCGGCTCATCGTCATCGCGATCGCGTGTGAGAGATTGCCCTCCAGCAGGGTATAACCGTCCGGCTTGGCCTTGCTGACCACCTGGGCTGCGATATTGCCGCCCGCCCCCGCTTTGTTCTCGATCACCACCGGCTGGCCGAGCCGCGCACCGGCGTCGGCAGCGACCAGCCGTGCGAGCGTGTCGGCACCACCACCAGGGGTGAACGGGACAAGGAACTGGATGGGATGCGAGGGGAAATCCGGTACTGCCCAGGCCATTGTCGGGGCGGCGAGGCTCGCTGCCGCACCGAACATCACCTTTCGGCGTGAGACCGCCAATCCGCAAGATTGCTGTTGGCCGAGCTTGGACATTCCGCCTCCCCTATTTCCATCCCAAAGGTTTCCCCTTACTTTACGCCTGTCAATACAAGCTGCGATCACAGATCGTGATCAGTTGGGCAGAACGTGGTCGAATTCCCGGACGCCAAGGGCGCGCAGCCCTTTGCCGAAGGCCTCGATTTCAGAGTTGGACGGCATCTGAACCGGCTCACGCACGCCGCCTTCCCAGCCTTGCAAATTGGCCACCTGCATGAACATTTTGATCACCCGCGAATTCGGGCCCGCCCATTTCTTGATGTATTTCAGGGTGCGGACGATCTCCCAGAACAGCAGACCCATCTCCGCCACGTCGCCTTTCTCGTAGGCTGTCGCATAGGCGCGATAGCTGCCGGGTAGGATGTTGAGATCGCCGCCGACCAGACCTGCTGCGCCGAGCGCCAGTGCGTTCGGGGTTGAGTGGATGTCGACAAACAGCCGCACGTCGCGCGTGAGCAGCGCCTTCAACTCCAGGAAATACAGAACCGGCTGTCCGACGAGATTGATCGAGACGATCTGCTGATGGCGCTGGCAGAGATCGGCAACCAACGCTGGAGACGGTCCCTCACCGATCATCGGGTTCGGCGCCAATGCCACCGGATGCTTCAGGGCCGACAGCACCGTGTCGTAATAGGCGCGCAACTCGTCGCCATAGGGCTTGTAGCCATGCCAATTGGCGGGCTGGTAGACATTGACGATCTCCATCCCGGCTTCGATGGCGAGCAGCGACTGCTCAATGGTGCCGCGCGCGGTGTTCTGCTCGGGCGGGTTGGCGTTGATCTCGACCTTGCCTTTGCAGGTCTCGACGGTGATCTCATAAACGCGGCGCAGTTCTTCCCAGCGCAATGCATGGCCTTCGCCCGATCCGGCGCTTGCGATGTAGACGTCGATCCCGTGATCGATGAAGCGCTCCAGATAGGCGCGAAAACCTTCCTCGTCGAGCGCGCCGCCCGGCTTGAAGATCGTGGCTGCGCGGCATTGCAGGGCGATGGGCTGCATCTGAATGGTTTCCTCGTCCGGTTCCCGGATTGTTCTGCGTGGCGTTGTCCGTGCGCCCCGGCTTCCTCATAGTTAAGTCCGTGCCGGGGCGAAGCGTCAACGGACGCGGGACGGCCAACAATGTCTGCCAAGATCAAGAACACGCGCGGTGCTGACGCTTGCACGGGAAATGACGACCAATATCGCAGTCTCGGACGCCATTTTCGATGCCGCGCGCGCCTGTTTCGACAAAGAGGTTCTCGTCGAACTCGTCATGGAGATTGCACATTACGCCAGCGTGGCGCGGTTCCTGGCGGCACTGAAGACCGATCTACAGCCGGATGACCAGTCCTACCTCGACAAATCCACGCTGCCAGCCTAGCCGTGTTGAGCCAGGAACGCCTTCAGCACGGCGTTGAACGCCTCCGGCTGCTCGATGCACGGCAGGTGGCCAGCATTGGCGATTTCGCTGAACTCCGCCTTGGGCATCGCCTCGGCCATCTGGCGCATCGCCGTCGGCATGTTGCCATCCGCGGCACCTGCAATCAGTTGCGCGGGCATGTACATTTTGTGCAAGCCGTCGCGGAAATCGTAGTCCTGCAGCGCAGAGACGCAGGATTTGAAGCCGTCCAGCTCGGTCGACATAATCATTCCGCGGACGTGGTTGAGGGAAAGGCTGCCTTCCGCAACAAAGCCCGGCAGGAACCAGCGATTGACGGTGGGTTCGACCAGCGCGTCCATCCCGCCGACATTGACCAGCGCAATCCGCTCGTCCCACGCCGCCGCACCGCCCGCCGGAGTCGCCGCCGCACCGTCACACAGCACCAGGGATTTGACCCGACCCGGATTGAGTTGAGCTGCCCTCAGCATGGTCGCCGCACCCATCGAGATGCCGATCAGCGTGGCATGGCCGATATTGTGGTCATCCATCAGCTGGATCACGTCGTTGGCCAGCGTGTCGAAATCGCAGGGATCGCGCGGAAGGTCGCTGTCGCCATGGCCGCGCTGGTCGTAGCGGAGAATGCGGTAATCCTGCTCCAGCGCCTCGACCTGGGCGTCCCACATATAGAGGTTGGTCATCAGCGAATTGCTGAACACCAACCAACGCGCGCCCGGTTTGCCGTCAACCCGGCAATGCAAATCCACCCCACCAACATCGACCATGCGGTTTTCTGCAGCCTGCATCATCGTCCATTCCTCACCCGTCTCGACTTGCAGCTATTTAATCGCGACAGCGCAGGATGTCACGGAACGTTCACGAAGAAAAATCCGCACTGGACGCGGCGATTGATCCAGACCTAGGCTCAAACAAAACAAAATGACCGGCACCCACCATGGGTTACGACCGGAACGCGGGGGACCACCATGGCACAATCGCAAGAAGCATTGGCTGAATCAACCATCCGTTTGCTGAGATGGAAGTTCATGCCGATCCTGCTGATCTCCTACCTTGCGGCGTATATTGACCGGGTGAACACCGGATTTGCCGCGATCACCGCCAACAAGGATTTGGGCCTGTCGCCGTCGCAATTCGGCTTCGGTGCTGGGCTGTTCTTCTTCGGATATTGCGCGGCACAGGTGCCGAGCAACATGTTGATGCTGAAATACGGCGCTCGGGTCTGGTTCGCGCGGATTATGATCAGCATGGGCGTGCTGGCGGCGGCGAACGCCTTCGTGGTGGGGGTCAACTCGTTTTATGCTGTCCGCCTGACACTGGGCATCGCGGAGGCCGGGTTGTTGCCCGGCGTGGTGTATTTCATGCGCTGCTGGTTTCCGAAGCGATTCCGGGCGCGCTACATTGCGATCTTCCTGCTGGCCATCCCTCTCTCAAGCCTGATCGGCTCGCCGATCTCCGGGGCGTTGATGGGGCTTGATGGTTGGCTCGGGTTCAAGGGCTGGCAGTGGATGTACGTGATCGAAGGCCTGCCGTGCATCGTCTGCGGATTCCTGATTCTGCGCGGTCTGGCTGGATCGCCTGCCGAAGCGGAATGGCTGACGGATGAGCAGCGCGCCTGGCTGGCGCGGGAGTTCGCCATCGAGCAGGCAAATCTGGTCGAGCCGGCCAAGGGGCTGCCGTGGTGGGCGATGGTGGTGGATGCGCGGGTGCTGACCTATGGGGCGGCGTTCTTCGGCATCACGGCGGGCAGTTACGGGTTGAGCCTTTGGCTGCCGCTGATGGTGAAGGGGTTCGGGCTGAGCAATCTTCAGACCGGCTTCGTGGTCGCGATTCCGTTCCTGTTCGGCAGCGTCGCCACCATTGTCTGGGCGCGGCACTCAGATGCAAGGCAGGAACGTGTGTGGCACTCCGTCATCCCTGCAACGGTGGCCGCCGTGGGTCTTGCGTCCTGTGCTGCGATCAGCGGCGCGCCGGTTCTGACGATGGTGGCGCTGACGGTGGCGGCCATCGGGATCTTCGGCATTCGCGGGCCGTATTTCGCACTGCAGACCGAGGAGTTCTCCACCACCAACGCCGCCCCCGGCATCGCCTGGATTGACGCGTTCTCGGCCTCGGGTGGGTTCTTTGGGCCGCTGATCGTGGGCTGGGTGAAGGAATCGACCGGCAGCTACAGCATCGCCTTGCTGGTGCTGGCGTTGCTGTCGCTGTCGGGTGCGGTCATCGTGCTGGGCCGGGCGCGGGTCAATGCCCGGCGGGTTGCGGTTCAGACATAGACCGCCTTCATCCCACCTGCCGGATAGCGCGTGCCGGACGCGGCCCCTGGTGGGAGTGCGGCGGAGAGGGCGGCGATTTCTTCGGCTGAGAGCACGACGTCCAGCGCCTGCAGATTTTCTTCCAGGCGCGGAATGTAGCGCGTGCCGGGAATGGTGACGATGTCCTCGCCCTGGGCGAGCAGCCAGGCGAGTGCGATATCGGCGGGCTTGCAGCCTTTGCGTGCGGCGAGGTCTTCGATGGGCGTGACGAGTTTGCGATTGGCGAGGAAATTCTCCCCCTGGAAGCGCGGATGCTGGGCGCGACGGCCGTCGATGTCCTCCAGGCTGCGCAAGGCACCGGTGAGCAGGCCTCGACCGAGCGGGGAGTAGGCCACGAAGCTGATGCCGAGTGCGCGGGTCGTCTTTAGCGTCTCCTCCGCCTCTTGGCGGTAGAGCAGCGAGTATTCGGTCTGCACGGCAGTGATTGGATGGACGGCATGGGCCGCGCGAATCCGGTCGGGATGGGCTTCGGAGAGGCCGAGGAAGCGCACTTTGCCCTGGTTCACCAGTCGCGCCATCGCGCCGACCGTCTCTTCGACCGGGACGGAGGGGTCGACGCGGTGTTGGTAATAGAGGTCGATCACGTCCACGCCGAGCCGCTTCAGGCTGGCCTCGCAGGCTTGTTGGACATAGGCGGCGCTGCCATCGACGCCGTTCTGGCCGCCGGGAGTCTGGGTTTGGCCGAATTTGGTGGCGAGGATCACCTTATCTCGCCTTCCTTGGAGCGCCTGGCCGACGACGGTCTCGTTGTGGCCCCAGCCATACATGTCCGAGCTGTCGAAATGGTTCACGCCGCGCTCGATGGCATGGTGGATCAGCTTGACCGATTCCGCATCATCCGCCGCCCCGTAGACACCGGAGAGCGACATGCAGCCGAGGCCGATGGGCGAGACGTGGAGATCGCTCGCACCCAAGCGGCGGCGGGCGGTGATGGGCGATAGGGGCATGTTGCCACTCCTGGCGGATGATTGTCGTGGCACATAGCATCGGCCTGCACGGCTTGCAGGTCAAAACCGTGGCTTGGCGGCAGGCTGGTAGATTGTATGCTCCACCCCATGCAGGAAACCGCCATAGAAATCCGCGACGTCGCGCACCGCTTCGGCAGCGAGACCACCGCACTCTCCCCCACGTCGCTCACGGTTCGCCGTGGCGAGTTGTTGTGCCTGATCGGCCCGTCTGGCTGCGGCAAGAGCACGCTGCTCAATCTGATGGGCGGGCTACTGCCGATCCAGACCGGATCGGTGACAGTGATGGGGGAGAAGGTGGCGGGGCCGATGCCGCATCGGATCTCGTTCGTGTTCCAGGAAAGCACGCTGATGCCCTGGTATACGGTGCTGCAGAACATCGAACTCGGGCCGATTTTTCAGGGCGCCAGCAAGGCCGGGCTGCGCGCGCGGGCCGAGGCGGCCTTGCAGGCGGTGGGGCTGTCGGAATTCGCCAACCATTTCCCGAGCCAGCTTTCAGGCGGCATGCGGCAGCGTGCGGCGTTGGCGCGGGTGCTGTGCCTGGACACCGACATCATCCTGATGGACGAGCCGTTTGGCGCACTCGACGAGCAGACACGGATGGTGTTGGGCGAGGATTTGTCGGTTCTGCTCAGCCGCACCGGCAAGACGATTGTGTTCGTCACGCACAGCCTTGGCGAGGCAGTGTTTTTGGCGGATCGGGTGGCGGTCTTCTCGGCAAGGCCGGGGACGATCAAGACGATCGTCGAGGTGAACGCGCCGCATCCGCGCACGCCGGAGTTCGTCACCTCGCCGGAGTTCGCCGAATTGCGCAACCGGCTCTACACCGAGTTGCACGAGGAAATTCGCCGCACGATGGGGCCGGGCATGCGGGCGGCAGCGGCCGGGGCTGATGGCGGTCGGGTGCAAGCGTGATGCGCGCGCTGCCGCGTCTGGTGCAGATCGGCTTCGTGGTAGGCTTGGTGCTGCTGTGGCATCTGGCGACGACGACTTGGCATGTCTCGCCGTTGTTGCTGCCGCGTCCAGCTTTGGTGGTGGCGAAGGCTTGGTCGCTGATCGTGAGCCTGGAGTTTCTGGACCCGCTGGCACAGACGGCGGGTGAAGTGGCGGCGGCGTTTGCGATTGCGGCGTCGTCCGGGCTGATTGTGGGCGCGTTCGTCGCACGGGCCGGGTTGCGCGTGCAGGTGGCGGAGCCGCTGCTGACGGCGATCAATGCGGTGCCCGCCATTCTGTTCTTCCCGTTGTTCACGCTGCTGTTCGGGCTGGGCGGGGGATCGAAAATCGCGCTCGGGGCGACGATTGGGTTCTTTCCGATTGTGCTGAACACGATCAGCGGGCTTTCCAATGTCGAGCGCATTCTGGTGACGGCGGCAATCTCGATGGGGGCGTCGCGGATGGCGTTGTTGCGCCATGTGCTGCTGCCGGCCGCCTTCCCTTCGGTGCTGGCCGGGCTGCGGATCGGGATGACGTTGAGTTTTCTGGCCGTGCTGGGCGGCGAGACCATCGCCTCGTTTGACGGGCTCGGCCACCAGATTGCCGACGCCGCCGAGAGCATGGAGTCGGCGACGATGTATGCCTACATCCTGATCGTTATCGGCGTTGCCGCCCTGCTGAACCAGTTGCTCGCGCGACTCGACAGTTTCGGAGCGCGGCGATGAGGCGGGTTCTGGTTTGGCAGATTGTCTGTGTGGCCGCGCTGGTGCTGGCGTGGGATCTGGCCGCCCGGTTCCTGATTGACCGGACCTTCCTCAGCCCGCCAGTCCCGGCACTCCAGGCGGCGTGGGGGTTGTTGGGGCAAGAGGTGATCCGGCACGCGCTGTTCGTGTTGATCTGGGAGTTGGCGCTGGCGTTTGTGCTTTCGGTGATCATTGGGCTGGCGGTGGGGCTGCTACTGGGGATGAGCCGAATTTCGCATCAGGCGCTGATGCCAGTGGTGTTGCTGCTTTACGCAACGCCGCAGATTGCGATTTTGCCGGTGATCATGCTGGCGGCGGGGATCGGTCCTGCGTCGAAGGTGATTTTCGGTGTGACACACGGCTTCTTTCCGGTGGCGATCACGGTGGCGGCGGCGACGCGGAATTTGAAGCCAGCTCTGCTGGTCGCGGCGCGCTCGATGGGGGCATCCCGTTGGCTGCAATTTCGGCATGTGATCCTGCCGCATATCGTGCCGGGGTTCTTCACCGGCATGCGGTTGGCGATGACGGCGGTGTTGCTCGGCGTGTTGCTGGCGGAGCTTTACGCCTCCTCCAACGGCATCGGGCAGTTCACGCGGCAATACACGGACAGCTTCAAACCGGCGCAATTGCTTGGGTTGATCATTTTGGTGGCGGGGATTGCGGTGGTGCTGAATGTGGGGCTGCGGGCGGTGCAGCGGCGGGCGTCGCGGTGGCAGGTGGTTGGACGGTAGGTATCAATGTGCCATTGCGAGACGCAATGCGACGTCGCGATGCCACCCACCTTCGAACAAGAAGATATTGCATTGGGCCAACACAAACATGTCATTGCAAGCGGAGCGCAGCAATCCACCGCGACGCAGCCAATTGCGCGATGGATTGCTGCGCTGCGCTTGCCATGACGGACTGAAGTATCCAAATGATGGCC
>CAITEF010000369.1 GCA_903891315.1 uncultured Rhodospirillales bacterium
AGTTCCTGAACCTGCGTCGATGGCGATATTGGGCGCTGGCCTTGTTGGACTTGGTGCTCTGCGCCGCAGGCGGGCATGAACCGGCATCGGCTCTCGCGAGCTTGGTTGGGTAGATAGAGCACGCCGTACGGTGGGACGCGCTCGGGCGTCTCACCAAATGATTGCCTAGCAAGCCGTATGATGGGTGAGCGAAACGTTACCCATCATACGGATTTTCTGGCTGCATCGCGATGGATTGCTGCGCTGCGCTTGCAATGACGATCTGGAACGTGACGGCGCTGCGCGCCTCTGGAGGACGATTGGTCTATGCCGTCATTGCCTACCCGCAAGCAGGAGCGCGTAGCCCGCACTGGTGATGCCGGCGACGATTGTCTTCATCGTCATTGCGAGGCCCGCAAGAGCCTTGGCCATCCATTGAGGGCGAAGAGCGGGCTCCATGACCTCGATGGATCGCGACGCGGCGCTCGCGATGACGGGTTTGAGGTGGAGTGTTCTTCTTTTGTTCTTGACTTTGGCCACCCAATGTGGCCAAAGGTGAGTGATGCTCCATTATCCCTTCCACCCCGCGCCCCCGTTGGCCGCAGCAGACCCGATCACCGCTTGGGTGCGGACGATCCTTCGTGGGTTGTTGGGAGTGTTTGGGAATTGGCGGGCGTTGGAGGCGGCGCATGCCATGGTGTTCTACAACCGGGTCAGCGCGATCCATCTTCGGCTTGAGCGGCTGTTGGCGCGGTTCCTGGCTGGCAAGCTGCAACCTGCGGTGCCGCGTGTCGCCACATCGGGACAATCTGCACCGGAGCGATCTGCACAGGAGCCACCTGCGGCGAGGCAGGCCTACCTGGTGATGCCGCGCAAATTCGGCTGGCTGCTCGATGCGGGAAAGCATCATGCTGCGTATTTCACCCACCAATTGCATGCATTGCTCACCACGCCCGAGATGGCGGCGTTGCTGGAGGCGGCACCGCAGGCAAAGCGTATGTTGCGGCCCTTGTGCCGGGCGCTGGCGGTTGATCTGCCTTGGGCGGTGACACCGCCGCGCACGCCCAGGCCGCGCCAACCCCGTGCGCCGCGCCCGAAGCCCGAGCCGTTCAGGATTCCGTTGCCGCGCGGGGTGATCACCTGGGCACGGCGGGAGAAGCGGTTGGAACGGGCGCGGGAGGAATTAAAACGGTTTCGGGGGCTGGCGTAGAGAGAGGATTTTAACGTTCCGGATAGTTACCAGAATGGGGCGGTTTTGGTGCGATTCCTTCGGGATCACACCGTACGTTTTCCGGGGCTTACGCCGCCGCGGCCAGCATCCGTGCCACCGTCTCTTCGCGACCCAGGGCGACCATCGTGTGATCAATCGGCGGGCTCACTGTGGTCCCCGTCAACGCCGCCCGGATCGGCTGCGCCACCTGACCGAGCTTGCGTCCCGAGGCGGCGGCCGTGGCCTGCAGCACCGAGCCGATCTCGTCGATTGTGAACTCGCTGGTCTCCAGCATCGCCACGATGTCACGCAGCATTGTTTTGGCATCGTCGGTCAGCAGCGCTTGCGCCTTGGCGTCAAAGGCAATCGGCAGATCAAAGGTGAGGAATTTTGCACTATCGGCCAGTTCCACCATCGTCTTCGCCCGCTCCTTCAGCCCGTCCATCAGGGTGGCGATGCGGGCATGCTTGATCGGGTCGGAAACACCAAGCCGGGCTGCGACATCGGCGACCAAGCGGTGGTTCTCGGCCAGACGCAGATAATGCGCGTTGAGATGGGTGAGCTTGGCGTAATCCATCCGGCTCGCCGCACGGCCCACGCCGTCAAGATCGAACAGGCGGATGGCGTCGTAGCGGTCGATGATCTCCTCATCGCCATGACCCCAGCCGAGACGGAGGAGATAATTGCACACCGCCTCGGGCAGGAAGCCCTGCTCGCGGAATTCGAGCACGCTGACCGCGCCATGGCGTTTGGAGAGTTTGGCGCCGTCGGCACCATGGATCAGCGGGATATGGGCGAAATAGGGCAGATCCCAGCCCATCGCGTGATAGACCAGCACTTGGCGGAAGGTGTTGGTCAGATGGTCATCGCCCCGGATGACATGGGTGATGCCCATGTCGTGGTCATCGACAACCACGGCATGCAGATAGGTCGGCGTGCCGTCCGAACGCAGGATGATCATGTCGTCGAGCTCGATATTGGCGACATGCACCGAGCCCTGCACCAGATCGGGCACCACCATCTTGCCCTCGCGCGGCGCGCGGATGCGGATCACCGGCTTGACGCCCTCGGGGGCCTCGGACGGATCGCGGTCCCGCCACGGGCTTTCCAGGCGGAACGGCCGCTTCTCGGCGGTGGCCTGCGCGCGCATCGCGGTCAGCTCTTCCGGCGAGAGATAGCAGCGATAAGCGCGTCCGGCCGCGAGCATCTGCATCGCGACTTCGGTGTGACGCGCCTGGCGGGTAGATTGGAACACGGGGGGCTGATCCGGCTTGATGTCGAGCCAATCGAGACCCTGCAGGATCATTTGCGTCGCCGCTTCGGTGGAGCGCTCGCGGTCGGTGTCCTCAACGCGGAGCAGGAACTCGCCGCCATGATGGCGGGCGAAGAGGTAGTTGAACAGAGCGGTGCGGGCCCCGCCGATGTGCAACATGCCGGTGGGGGAAGGCGCGAAACGGGTGCGGACGGTCATGCTCACGTGAGGTCTCTGGATTCGGTTTGGCGCTACGTAGCATGCCGGACGCGAAGCTGGGCAGGCATCTGCGCTAGCGTGCACCTATGCAGATGAATTCCATCAGACAATTGGCCAACCGGATTCAATCCGGCTTCGACGCCTGGGCGACGGCGGAGCGTGGCCGGTTGAGCCTGTTCCTGCCGCTCGCGATGGCGGCGGGGGCGGCGGTGTATCTGACGCGGCTGCATGACCCCGCTCTGCTGGCGGGACCGGCGGCGACGTTGCAGGCATCTTGGCTGGCGTGGCGGTTGCGGGCGTGGCGTGGGATGGCGGGCGTTTTCGCTCTGTTCGCCGCAGGGGCGCTCGGCTTCACCGCCGCAGGCTTCGCCGCGTGGCGTCTGCCGCCGATGCCGGATTTGCCGCGGCACTCCACCATCGTCACCGGCAGTGTGGCGATGGTGGAAATTTTGCCGAAGGGGCGGATGGTGTTCCTCTCAAGCCCGATTGTCGGCACTGATGCGCCGTTGCTGCGTCGGTTGCGCTTCCGCGTGCCCGACAAGGACACAACGCCGCTCGAAGCGGGCGACAGCGTGCAACTGCGCGCCGTGTTGATGCGCCCCAACCCGCCCGCGTTTCCGGGCGCGTGGGATTTGCAGCGTGACGCGTTCTTCGATGGGCTGGCGGGGTATGGTCGGGTGCTCGGCAATGTGCAGGTGCTCGACCGTCCCCCGCCCACCAGCTTCGCCGCCCGCCTCTCCCGCTTGCGCGACCATGTCGCCGACCGGGTGCAGGCGGTGCTGCCGGGCGCGGTGGGCGCGATTGCGGCGACATTGCTGACCGGCGAGGCGGAGTCGATCCCGGAGGAGGACCGCGCGGCGTTCCGCGATTCCGGGCTGTCGCATATTTTGGCGATCGCCGGGCTGCATATCGGCATCGTGATGGGCTTGGTCTTCGGCGCGGTGCGCGGATTGCTCGCGCTGTCCGAGCGAGCGGCTTTGTTCTGGCCGCTGAAGGCGATTGCGGCGATCTCCGCACTTGCCGCCGGACTTGCCTATCTGCTGCTGACCGGCGCCCATGTGCCAATCCGCCGCAGCTTCGCAATGGCGAGCCTCGTCACGCTCGGCCTCCTCGCCGGACGAAGGACGTCCTCCATCCGCGGTTTGGCGCTGGCGATGGCTGCGATTGTGTTGGTCTCACCAAATGCGGTGCTGGGCGTGTCGTTCCAAATGAGCTTCTCCGCCGTCCTGGCGCTGATCTCGGGTTACGCCTGGATCATGCCGAGACTTCTCGCCTGGCGCGGGCGCGGTGGACATTTGCGACATCTGGGCATGCACATTGTCATGCTCGCTCTGACCTCGCTGCTGGCGGGCACCGCATCGGCACCCTATGCCGCCTATCATTTCGGCGAGGCGCAGATCTATTTCGTGCTGGCCAATATGGTCGCGGTGCCGATTGCCGCGATGCTGGCGATGCCTGCAGGCATGATCGCCTTGCTGCTGATGCCGTTGCATCTGGAGGCTTTGGCGCTGGTGCCGATGGGGTGGGGCGTGTCGATGATCCTCTTCGTCGCACATCATGTGGCGGCCTGGCCGGTGGCGCGCTTCGACGTGCCGCCGATGCCGCCTTGGGGGATTGTTGTCTTCTCGCTGGGTCTTGCATGGCTCGGTCTCTGCCGCAGTCGCGGGCGGCTACTGGGGCCGCCGGTGATGTTGCTGGGTGTGCTCTCCCCGCTGCTGTTCACCCCGCCCGATCTGTTGGTCTCCGCTGATGCAAGGCTGATTGGCCTGCACCGAACCGGCGAGACCAGGCTGCTGCGTCTGTCGGGCGCGCAGAAATTCACCGAAGATTCCTGGCATCATCTCTGGGTAGAAGATGCACAGAAGCTCGATTGCCCAACGCCGATCTGCACGCTGCACACCACGCCTGAGGTCGCTATTCTGCGCGGCGATGACACGCTGGGCTGCAACGCGGGATTGCGCATCTCGCCCGAACCGATCCGCCGCCATTGCCGCCCTTATGTGCCAGAGATCGACCGCTTCGATCTCTGGCGTGAAGGCGCGCACGCCGTCTGGCTGCGGCCGGACGGCGTGCGGATTGTCAGTGATTGGTCACTGCGCGGCGACCGGCCCTGGGTGCTGTTGCAGGGGCCGGATCATGATTAGCGCCCGCCGGAGACCACAACATTCGCTGTCGTCACATAGCTCGCCGAATCCGACAGGAGCCAGCAAATGACCTCGGCCACCTCATCGGCCGTGCCGATTCGGCCCATCGGCACTGTCGGCCCCAGAATGGCGAGCCGGTCCCCCTTGCCTGCCTTGGCGTGGATTTCCGTGTCGATCAGGCCAGGACGCACCGCGTTGACCCGGATGCCACGCGGGGCGAGTTCCTTGCTGGCACCGATGGTGAAGCTGTCGATGGCCCCTTTGGAGGCAGCGTAATGCACCCATTCACCAGGGCCGCCGAGGGTTGCCGCAATCGAGGACAGATTGACGATGCAACCGCCCTGCCCGCCACGATCCGTCGCCATCCGCTTCACCGCCTCGCGCACGGTGAGGAACACGCCGCGCACATTGATGGCGAGCACCTCATCGATGATCTCTTGGGTCATGTTCTCCAGAGTCGTCGTGGGGCCGGTGATGCCCGCGTTGGTCACGACACCGTCGAGGCGGCCGAATTCCGAATCGATCCACGCGAACAGATCAAGGGTATCGGCCTCGCTCGCCGCGTCGGCCTTGAAGCCCTTGGCGATGCCGCCGCTCGCTGTGATCTCCGCCTCCAGCGCCTCGGCCATCGGTGCCGAACTGCGATAGGAGAATGCCACCGCCCAACCCCGCTTTGCCGCCATTCGCACGGTGGCAGCCCCAATGCCAGCGCTTCCCCCGGTGACCAACAGAACCTTGTTCATTGCATCCTCCTTCGATCATTTGCGCGCACCCTGCCGCAGTTCGATGATGCTGGGAATTCCCCGCCGCTCAGGGCTGCTTCCCGTAAAGGATAGAATTTTTCCGTTTTGCGCGATTTTTTATGGTTTCAATATCTTGCCAACTCCAGGATCGCCACGAAGTGCGAGCGCAGGGATGTGGTGGGGATGGAGTTTCACTCAAATGGATCATGATTCGAGGGCAGAAAGCCGAATTGAAGTCGCGGAGGAATTGCTTCGGCACGTTGTCGTCAGTCTGGTGCGTCGTGACGGGATTGCACTATCCACGCAACAGTTCGGGGTGTTTCTTGCCTGCTATCTGTGCGAAGAAGCAAAGACCGTGCGTGGTCTTGTCCAGGAACTCGAAATTCCGCGCCTTGTGGTCTCGCGGGCGCTGGACAAACTGACCGAGTTGGATCTGATCCGTCGCGAACCAGACCCGCGCGATGCGCGCAATCAAAGGCTGATCCAAACGACGGCCGGTCATGAGATGCTGTCCGAATTGCACCGCATGACCGCCGAGGCGGAACTGCCGACGATCTAAAGTCGGCAGTTCCGCTGTCTTACTTGCGGCGTTTGTCGATCAGCTTCTGATAGACATCGACATAATCTTGCGCCATGCGGGTCGAGGTGAAGCGCTCGTCGAAATAGGCGCGCACCTTGGCACGGTCGATCTGGTCGAGCTTGCCGCAAGCGACAATCGCCTCTTCGACGTTCTCGACGATGAAGCCGGAAACCCCGTCCTTCATCACTTCCGGCACCGAACCGCGACGGAAGGCGATCACCGGGCAGCCGCAGGCCATCGCCTCGATCATCACCAGGCCGAACGGCTCGGGCCAGTCGATGGCGAACATCACCGCTTTGGCGTTGGAGAGGAATTCCGGCTTCTGCGCGTCATTGATTTCACCGATGAACTCAACGCCGCCGGTCTTGAGTAGATGGGCGACTTCGCGGTCGAAATACTCCTGGTCGGCCTTGTCGATCTTGGCGGCGACCTTGAGTTTGATGCCGCAAGCCTGGGCGATGCGGATGGCGCGCTCGATGCCCTTCTCCGGCGAGATGCGGCCCAAGAAAGCGAAATACGGCTCGCCGCCTTTGTTGGGCTGCGGGGTGAGCAGGTTCTTCGGCATGCCGTGATAGACAGTGGCCGCCCAGCCCAGATCCGGCACCGGGGTGCGCTGATTGTTGGAGATCGAGATCAGCGGCACGTTGGGGAACATGCGATAGACGGCGGCGAATTCCGGCAGATCCAAGCGGCCATGCAGCGTGGTCAGGAATGGCACGTCTTGGCGTGAGAACAGCGAGTTCGGCCAGTAATCAACATGGAAATGCAGCACGTCGAACTGATCGGCACGCTGGCGGACATATTCCATCAGGATGGCGTAGGTCGAAACCCAGTCCTTGATGTCCGGATCAAGCCGGATCGCCTGCGGCCAGACCGGCTCCAGCTTGGCGGAGGTGACAGAGTCGCCCGAGGCGAACAATGTGACGTCGTGGCCGAGCTCCACCAGGGCCTCGGTGAGCGAATACACCACGCGCTCGGTGCCGCCATACAGCTTGGGCGGGACGGCTTCGAAGAGCGGCGCGATCTGGGCGATACGCATGGGGGAGGCCTCGTGAGAACTCGTGTTGGAACGCAAGTGAGTTAGAAGCCGATTGTGGCGAAAGAACGCAAGAGGCACGGCGGAGATAGGGCGCCATATTTCCGTCATTGCGAGGAACCGAAGGTGACGAAGCAACC
>CAITEF010000370.1 GCA_903891315.1 uncultured Rhodospirillales bacterium
AACCCAAGACCTGTAACCTATAAATTGAAAACGGAGAAACTGGATGAACGTATTTGATCAAAAGATCGCCATTGTGACCGGCGCGGCCTCCGGGATCGGCCTGGGCCTCTCGACCGAGCTTTCCCGCCGGAAAGCGCAGGTGATCATGGCTGACGTTAACCGGGACCTGGTGGAGGAAAAGGCGCGGGAACTCTCCGGCTCCGGCGGCCAAGTCCAATATCTGCTTTATCGAGACGAACCGTGCGGCCTGCGCCAGGGCGCGGCGCAACACCTCTTGCGAGGCGTCCGGCGGGTCTGAACTTCCTGGCTCCATCGGCGCACCCCTCCTCAACTTCCTAAATCCGGAAGCACGCTTCCGCATTTATGCGACGGGTTCAGCTTTAGGCAACCGGGAAGAACATTTCACGCGGCGATGCCGAAGATTGGCGGAGTTTCCGGCGTTCGCGTCGCCTCGACGCGACGCGCGCCCGTGCGATCATTTCAGCATCCGTTTATCTAGCCTGGGAGGTAGGCCATGGCTTTCATAAGAACGTTGCAGGCCCCGGCCTATCAGGCTGCATCCGCCGTCGGCAGGGTGGGCAGGCTGGCGCGCACCGGCCTGGCCTATGCGGGCTGGGCCTTCGCCAGGGTTCGCTATCTGCGGAGCCGTGGTCTCGCCGTTGTAAAATCCATCCTGGTGCAAGCCATGGTGCCGGCGGCCCTGGGCTGCTTCGCCATGGCGCTCGATCAACATGGCTTCAGCCATCTGGTGCGACGGTTCTCGGACGCCTTCGGGGCCGGGCCTTCGTTCAAGCTGTTCAATGGCGCGCTGTGGCCGCTGGATTACCTTTACCGGCTGCCATGGACGGGGCCAGCTTTGACCTGGTTCGGGGCTGGCTGCGCCCTGCTCGTCACTGTCAATGTCGTTCACCTTCAGCGCCAGACAATCGAGAACCGCGCCTTGCGTGTGTCCATGGCCCTGTGGGGAATCAACCTGGCCCTGCTCGCGCTCGATGTTGCCCGCTGCCTACTGCTGCCGGCGTCCTGGGACGCATTTCTGGTGCTGGATGGCCTGCCCGCAGGTCATGCCCTGCGCTTCGCTCAGGTCGTGGTGACACTTTACCTGTGGTCGTTTTGCCTCGTCACTGCCCGGAGCCGGACAGATATCGAACGGGTACGGGGCTGGTCGTGGATCAGCATGGAGGTCATGGGCAAGCTGCGACTGCAAGCCGTCATCCTGTTCCTGCTCGGCGATCTACTGCTGAGCTTCCTTGATGGGGCGCGCGACCTCCTCAAGTATGGGCACAACACCTCGTTGATCTACGCCGCGATGGGCATGGCGGTGTTTCTGTTCTTCAGCCCAGCTTTCATCGCTCTTTCCGATGCGATTTCCTACGCGATTGCCCTGTTGTCAGACGGGCGGCTGATTATCCCCACGATGCCGTCCCCGAAGCGGCCTGAGCGCTGGTAGCGGCCATGAACGATATGTCCGCGATGCCCTTCGGCCATGCTTCCTACGCCTCCCGCGCTGAATGCGCAGCGCACGGTCTCCTGACGGCCGACAAGGGCGCACTGCCCTTCGGGCAACTGATGGAACGAGGGGAAGCCGGAAGCCGCTCCCGCGACGCTGTAGGTTATGGCGGGGAACGTCATGCCCTGGTGTTCGGACCGAACGGCTCCGGCAAGTCGATGCGCGTCCTGGCTCCCCTGCTCCTGCATAGCGATAGCAGCCGGAGCTTCATCGTCATCGATCCCAAGGGGGAGTTGGCGGCGATTACCGCCCCCTGGCGTCGCCAGTGCGGCGACGTGTTCATCATCAACCCCTTCGGCACCCTGGCCCATCTGAAGGGCTATGAAGACCTGGCCAGCACGGGCTTCAATCCGCTCGCCGATCTCGATCCGCTGGCCGAAAGCTTTAATGCCGATGCCTCCCTCTGGGCCGATGCCCTGGTCACCATGGAGGGCACGCAACCCTTCTTCCCGCGCATGGCGCGCAACATGGTGGCGGCCCTCATCATGTTCGAGGTGGTCGAAGCCAAGACGGACGGGCGCGAGCCTTCCTTGGGCCGCGTGCGTGATCTGCTGACGCAACCGGCGGGCCTGCCTGCCACCCTGGCTAAGATCGCGGCTTCAGGCCATCGCGGCATGGCCAACAAGGCGGGGCCGCTGATGCAGGAAGCCAAGTCGATCCGCGATGTGATCGGCGAGGCGGCGGCGCAAACCGAGTTCCTCGACGATCCCGAGATGGCCGCCGATCTCACCAAGCGCGGTCCCGCGTTCGGGGCGATGAAGGACAAGGCCACCACGGTCTATCTGATCCTGCCGGCAGACATGATGGAACGGCATACGAAGTGGTTCCGCCTGGTGCTCTCGGCGGCGCTGCGTTCCCTGATGACGCCACGGCTCAAGGGGCAACTGCCGGTCACCTTCCTCCTCGAAG
>CAITEF010000371.1 GCA_903891315.1 uncultured Rhodospirillales bacterium
CACCTGCAAAATCTTTTTGGTCATCGTCTGATCTAATCCGTCTGGCTCGCTTTGCCCGTCTACTATCAAGGATAAAAAGAAAAGAGTCTTGATGGAGTCTTAGAGGGAGCCTGTGGATGACGGGGTACCCAGCCAATCCCTCGCTAACCCCCGGGTTTTCCACAGCAGGAAACGTTTTTAGCCAGCGGATTTTAAACGATTTTTAACATTCATCCGGATCTTCCCAGCGGAAGGGTGGATTCCATCCATATGACAGTTTGGTGTCACACTCTGTCCACAGCCATCCACAGGGCACATACGAAAGGGGCTGTTTGTTCGCCTTATCCCCGTTATCCTCAGGCCATGGCGAACCGAATCAATCTGCATCTGGTCTCCGAGGCCACGGGCGAAACGCTCAACTCGATCACACGCGCCACCGCGTCGCAGTTCGAGCATGCCTCGATTGTTTACCACCGTTGGAGCCTGGTGCGGACACGCTTCCAGCTGCACCGCGTGCTGGAAGGCATCGAGACCGAGCCGGGGCCGGTCCTGTCCACCCTGGTCGACAAGGCGTTGCGCGCCGAGCTTCAGACCGCCTGCGAGAAATCTGGTATTCCGGTGGTCAATGTGCTCGATCCAGTGATGGCCGTGCTGCAGGAGGCGCTGGGCGAGAAGGCGTCGGCACGGCCGGGGCGGCAATATGTGCTCGATGCCGATTATTTCCGTCGTATCGACGCGATGCATTACGTGCTGGCCCATGATGACGGTCAGGCTCAAGCCGGAATCGCCGAGGCGGATGTCGTGCTGGTGGGCGTGTCACGCAGTTCGAAGACGCCAACTTCGTTCTATCTCGCCAATCGCGGCATCAAGGCGGCCAATATCCCGCTGGTGCCGGGCACCATCGACCCGCCCGGGCTGGAGACTCCGACCTGCCCGGTGGTGGGGCTGACGCTTGATCCGGAGGCGCTGATCGAAATCCGCCGCCATCGTCTTAAGCTGCTGGGTGCCGCTCCGGGCGGGCGGAACGATCAGGGCGACTATATCGACACGGAATCGGTGAAGACCGAGCTGCTCTGGGCGCGCAGGCTCTGCGCTCAACGCGGGTGGCCGGTGATTGATGTCACGCGTCGCTCCATCGAGGAGACCGCCGCCGCGGTGATCACCCATATGCAGGCCTGGCACGACCGCAAACGCAAGGCCGCGGAACATCCGGGCGCTTGAGCATGCAAGCCGACTCTCCGGCGCTGGTGTTGGCCAGCGCGTCCTCCGCGCGGCGCGCGGTGCTCCAGTCCGCCGGTCTGCGTTTCACCGCCGTGGCCGCCCATATTGACGAAGCTGAGATCAAGCGCGGCGCGCAGGCCGAGGGTCTGCCAGCCGGTGAGGCGGCGCTGATCTTGGCCGAGCTGAAAGCGATGCGCATTGGGCGGAAATATCCCGATGCGGTGGTGATCGGCTGCGATCAGCTGCTCGTCTGCGATGGGCAGTGGTTTGACAAGCCCGTGGATCGTGCGGGCGCGGAATCGCATTTGCGGGCTCTGCGTGGCAAATCCCATGTGTTGGAGACCTCGGTCGTTTGCCTAAAAAACGGGCAGATTATCTGGCACCATCTGGCGCGTCCGAAACTGACGATGCGCAATTTCTCCGACGCATTTCTGGATCTTTATCTAGACGCCGAAGGCGATGCGGTGCTGACCAGCGTGGGTGCCTATCGGCTGGAGGGGCTCGGCATGCAATTGTTTGACGCGATTGACGGCGAGCACTCCGCCATTCTTGGATTGCCGATGTTGCCGTTGTTGGGATTTTTGCGCCAGCACGGCGTGTTGGAAGGGTAGGCGGATGCGTCGTGGTGGGTTTGCCTCGCTGCTTGCAGCCCTGGCGCTGTCAGCCTGCGGCCAGGGCGGTGGCATATCCCTCGGCGGTGGTGATGCGGCACAACGCTTTGCCGAATATGCCAAATCGCCACCCTTGCTGCGGGCGTTCCTCTACCGCATGCCGAAAGGGGGCGATCTGCACAATCATCTCAGCGGCGCCGCCTATGCCGAGGCGAATATCCGTGCGGCCGCGTTGGGCGGGCTGTGTGTTGAGACCAATCCGGTCACGCATGAGCCGAAAGTGGCACCGCCGCCCTGCAATGCGCCGAAACGTCCGATTGCCGAGGCGCTGACCAACGAGGAACTCAACCACGATCTCGTCGATGCCTGGTCGATGCGGGATTTCGTGCCGACCAGCGGGCGCAGCGGACACGACCATTTCTTCGATACTTTCTCCCTCCAGGGCGGTGCCGCAAACGCCGCCACCATGGCCGCCGAGGTCGTTGATCGCGCCGGGCGGCAGCGGATGCGCTATATTGAGCTGATGATCACCTTTCAGGGCCGGGCCGTGTCCGACCTTGCGGATCGCGTGGCGCAATCGACGCCCTGGGCCGATGACAACGCGGCCTTCGAGGCAGCATTGCTGGCGGTCGGCTTGGCCGATCTGACCAAGGCGGCCAAGCGTGATATCGACAAGCTCGAACACGATATGCGGGCCCAGATGGGGTGCGGCACCCCTGCGGCGAAGCCGGGCTGTGACGTGACGGTGCGCTGGCTGCAACAGGTCTCACGCACCGGCACCAAGCCACATGTCTTCGCCGCCTCACTGTTCGGCATGCTGCTGACCCGTGCCGAGCCCCGTGTGGTTGGCATCGATTTCGTCGCACCCGAGGACCATCCGGTGGCATTGGCGGATTACACCCCACAGATGCGCATGCTGGATTACCTGCACGCTCGGGTGCCGGAGGCAAAAATCTCGCTCCATGCTGGCGAGATCACACTCGGGCTGGTTCGACCGGAGGATCTGCTGTTCCATATTCGCGAGGCGGTGGAACTCGGCCATGCCAGCCGGATCGGCCACGGCGTGGACGTCATGTATGAAACCGACGCGTTCGGCCTGCTCCACGAAATGGCGCAGAGGCGTGTCGCGGTTGAGATAAATCTGACCAGCAATGCTCAGATTCTGGGCGTCACCGGCAACGCGCACCCGTTCCCTGTCTATCTGGCGGCGGGCGTTCCGGTGGTGCTGTCAACCGATGACGAAGGGGTGGAGCGGATTGACCGCACCAATGAACTCGTCCGCGCGGTGACAATGTATGGGCTCGATTGGACCACGCTGATCCGCCTGGAGCGCAACACGCTCGAATATGCCTTTGTCGAAGGGGCCAGCCTCTGGGCTGATCCGGTGTCGTGGCGGCGTGTGGATGTGTGTGCATCCGGATCGGAGCCATCGGCGGCCTGTGCCGCGTTCCTGCAGGCCAATCTGAAGGCGCGGCTGCAATATGCGTTCGAGCGTGATCTGGCGGCGTTTGATCGTGAAGCGGCGGGGATGTCGGTGAAAACGGGCGGTTAAACCGGCCGCCGTCCGCGCAACGCCGCCGACAGCGTCCCGTCATCCAGCACGTCCAACGCACCCCCCATCGGCACGCCCTGGCCGACGCGGGTGATCGGCACCCCAAACGAGCGGATCCGATCCGTCAGCCAATGGGCGGTGGTCGCCCCGTCCACCGTGGCCCCGAGTGCCAGGATCACCTCGCTCACCCCGCCAGCCTCCAACTTGCCCAGCAGCGGCCTGAGATTCAGATCCTCCGGCCCCTGCCCCGCCAATGCCGACAGCGTGCCGCCGAGCACGTGGTAAACCCCGCGATGCACATGCGCGCGCTCCAGCGCCCACACATCGCCGACCTGCTCGACAACGCAGATCAAGCCCTGCTCGCGATGCGGATCGGCACAGATTGCGCAGGGGTCCTGGCTGTCGAGATTGCCGCAGAGATGGCAACTCTTGATCGCCGCCGCCGCATCCTCCAGTGCACTCGCCAAAGGCAACATGCGGGTGCCCGGCTCTTGCAACAGCTTCAGCGCAGCCCGCCGCGCGGAGCGTGGGCCGAGGCCGGGCAGCCGGGAGAGCAGGCTGATCAGGCGTTCGATTTCAGGACCGCCCATCAGTCGCGTTCTTCTTCTTCCTTGTTGCGCCGCCGCGCCAAGATCTCGCGCTTGCCAACATGGTTGGGCGGCGTGATCACCCCTTCGCGTTCCATCTGTTCGATCAAATTGGCCGCGCGATTGTAGCCGATCTTCAGCACGCGCTGCAGATAGGAGGTGCTCGCCTTGCCGTCGCGGGTGACGATCTCAACCGCCATGTCGAACAGATTCTTCTCGTCGTCATCCGCCCCAGCGATCCCGGACAGACTGAGCTGTTCGGGCTCGGGCGGGGCTTCGGTGATGTCGTCCTGATAATCCGGCTCGCCCTGTTCGCGCAGGAACGCCACCACATCCTCCACCTCATGATCCGTCACGAACGGGCCGTGAACGCGGGTGGTGCGACTGTCGGACTGGAACAGCATGTCGCCCTGACCAAGCAACTGCTCGGCCCCCATTTCGCCGAGGATGGTGCGACTGTCGTGTTTGTTGACAACGCGGAAGCTGATCCGCGTCGGGAAATTCGCCTTGATGGTGCCGGTGATCACGTCCACCGACGGGCGTTGCGTTGCCATGATCACGTGAATGCCCGCCGCACGTGCCATCTGGGCCAAGCGCATCACGCTGGCCTCGATGTCCTTGCCGGCCACCATCATCAGATCGGCCATCTCGTCGATGATCACCACGATCAGCGGCAAGGTGTTGAGTGCCAAGTTCTGGTCCTCGAACACCGGCTTGCCGGTCTCGCTGTCAAAGCCGGTCTGCACCCGGCGGGCGACCACCTCCCCCTTGGCGGCGGCGCTGCTGACACGGTCATTGTAGCCTGCGAGATTGCGCACGCCGAGTTGGCTCATCGCCCGATACCGGCGCTCCATCTCGCGCACCGTCCATTTCAGGGCAGCAATCGCCTTGGCCGGATCGGTCACCACCGGTGTCAGCAGATGCGGGATGCCCTCATAGACGGAGAGTTCGAGCATCTTCGGATCGATCATGATCATCCGGCATTCGGCGGGCGACAGCTTGTAGAGCAGTGACAGGATCATCGCGTTGATCCCCACCGATTTGCCCGAACCTGTGGTGCCGGCGACCAGCAGATGCGGCATCTTGGCCAGATCGGTCAGCTCAGGCTCGCCTGCGATGTTCTGGCCCAATGCGATGGCCAGACGGCCTTTCGATTTGGTCCAGGAATCCGAGGTGAGCAATTCGTGCAGATAGACCGTCTCACGCTTGGCGTTCGGGACTTCGATTCCGAGCACGGTGCGCCCTGGCACCACGGCGATGCGCACGGCATGCACGGCGAGGCTGCGGGCGATGTCGTCCGACAGGCCGATCACCCGGGCGGCTCTTGTGCCGGGGGCCGGTTCAAGCTCGTAGAGGGTGACGACCGGGCCGGGGCGGAAATTCACGATCTGGCCCTGCACGCCGTAATCGTTCAGCACCGCTTCCAGCAGGCGGGCATTCTCTTCCATCTGCTCGGGCGTGAGCTTGGCGGTCTCGTTGCGCGGCGGTGCCTTGGTGAGCAGGTCCAGCGGCGGCAACTCCCAGGTACTGGCTTGCGGAGCGGACGGTGGCGCAGGCTCGGCTGCCGCTTGCGGCTTGCCGAATCCGAAGCGGCTCCCGGTTTTTGGCGGTGCGGACAGCGCGCTGTCCTCGATCTTGATGGCAGGCGGCTCCGCGCGCGGTAGGTTCAGACGCGGCTCCGCGCGGATGCCAGCCTCAGGGCGGCGAGGTTCTGGCCGTGGTTCTGGCCGAGCGCCGGACGGCGATAGCGGGCGGCGCGTGGTGATCGCATCGCCAACCTGGCCGACCACACGCGGCGGTTCGGCGTTCTTGCTGCCGTTGATGGTGCGCAACAGCCAAGTGCCGAACCGGACCGCGCTGCCACTGCCTTTGGCCACCACGCCCGACGCCTGTTGCGCCCGCAGCGCCGAACTCCGTGCCACCCGCCCGGCGGCGCGCCACTCGCCCACGGTGAGGCCAAGCGACAACAGACCCATGACCAATGCCGTCGCCAATCCGACGCCGAACGCAATTGATGGGCCGAACGGTCCCAAGGTTTCATGCGCGATGGCCGTGGTGTTGACGACCAGCAGCGATCCGACCGCCCCGCCGAGACCGGCCTCGGTCGGCCAGACCAAGGCTGTCGCGCCGTTGGTGGCGAGCATATCGCCCAACACCGCCAGCACACCGGATGCCGCCGGAAGCGCCAACAGGATGGCCGCAAGCCGGACCGGCCCCATCGTCAGTCCGCGATGCGAACCGATCCGCCACGCCCAGCCGAGCAGCACGATTCCGGGCAGCGCGCCCGCGAGACCAAAGCCTTGCAGCAGCGCGTCGGCCACAATCGCACCCGGCGGTCCGGCAAGATTGGCAGCTCGGGCGACGGTTGCGGTGTCGAGAGACGGGTCGAGTGGATTGTAGCTGCCAAGGGCGACCAGCAGCGC
Organism: uncultured Rhodospirillales bacterium; assembly: GCA_903891315.1. GTDB lineage: Bacteria > Pseudomonadota > Alphaproteobacteria > Acetobacterales > Acetobacteraceae > CAIQQQ01. The sequence continues at coordinate 6,374 of CAITEF010000371.1, forward strand.
CACGCCGATCGCGGCGAGCAGCAAGGCCAGCATCTCTTCCACCCGCCTGCGCAGCACGACGCGCAGTGGCGGGGCGAATTCGACTTGGTCAGCGATTGTCGGCGGCATTGCTCGGCTCCGGTGGAACGGCGACACGCCGGAGTCTTCGCACAAAGCGCGAGGTTCACGCCATAGAATGTTGAAATAGTGAGGTGTCAATTCCGTAGGAATTGCACCATTCCGAGAGCCCAATGGTGCAATGCCTGCGGAATTGGCACCCTACGCGAAACACCAAAAAAGAAGGCGCCCCATTTCTGGAGCGCCTTCCCCTCACATTCAGATTTCTCCGAAGGCTGATTTTCCTAGTGTCCACGTCATTCTGAAATCCGACGGATTTCAGAATCGGGACACTAGCCGAGGCTCTCGCCGTGCAACGAGGTATCCAGGCCTTCGACCTCTTCCTCAGCGGTCACGCGGATGCCGATCACGGCATCAATGACCTTGAGGATGATGAAGGACAGCACGCCCGACCATACCAATGTCACGCAGACTGCGATCACCTGGGCTTCGAACTGCGGCAGACCGCCGATGTTCACGCCGTCCGGAGCATCCTTCGTGGCAGTGAAGGGGCCGTAAGCGAACACACCGGTGAGCAGAGCGCCGATGATGCCGCCGACGCCGTGGACGCCGAAGGTGTCGAGGCTGTCGTCATAGCCCAGCATGTGCTTGAGCGAGGTGGCCGACCAGAAGCAACCGACGCCCGCAACCACACCGATGATGATCGATGGGCCAGGGGTGACGAAGCCCGAAGCCGGCGTAATCGCAACCAGACCAGCAACCGCACCGGAGATGCAGCCGAGAACCGACGGCTTGCCCTTGGTGGCCCACTCCGCGAACGTCCAGCCAAGAGCGGCCGCAGCGGTCGCGATCTGGGTGACGGTCATCGCCATGCCTGCACGGCCGTTGGCGGCAACAGCCGAACCAGCGTTAAAGCCGAACCAGCCCACCCACAGAAGGGAAGCGCCGATGACGGCATAAGCGAGGTTGTAAGGCGACATGTTGTCATGGCCATAACCAACGCGCTTGCCGAGCATCAGGCAGCACACGAGGCCAGCAACACCGGCATTGATGTGCACCACGGTGCCGCCCGCGAAGTCCGCCGCGCCCGGAAGACCAAACACGCCAGCGCCGAGGAAGCCAGTTGCAGACCACACCCAATGCGCGATCGGCGAGTAGACCAGGATCGACCAAGCCACCATGAAGAGGCACATCGCCGAGAACTTCATGCGATCTGCGAACGCGCCGCAGATCAGAGCCGGGGTGATGATGGCAAACGTCATCTGGAACATCATGAAGACGCTCTCAGGGATCGTCTCTTGTGTCGCCGCATCGACGCCAGCACCGAGCAAGAACGGCTTGTCGAAGTTTTGCGCGATGCCGTCGAGCATCACCCGCGAAAAGTCGCCGAGGTACGGAGCCATGCCGCCCGTGCCGTTGGTGAAGGCGAGCGAGTAGCCGACGACAACCCAGGTGATGGTCACCAAGCAAGTGATCATGAAGGACTGCATCAGGGTGGCGAGGATGTTCTTCTTGCGGACCATGCCGCCGTAGAACAGGGCCAGACCCGGGACGGTCATCAGCAGCACCAAGGCCGTGGATGTGAGCATCCAAGCGGTGTCACCCGAATCCAGCTTGGGGGCATCGGCTGCCGCAGCAGCAGCTGGCGCAGCCGCAGCAGCGGCGGCTCCGACGGCGGCGGCGGTATCATCTGCCCAGGCTGGCAAGGCCGCCAGCAGAGGCAGCAGCGCCAATCCGGCGCGGCGCAACGTGGTTTTCATTATAAAGATTCCTTCGTCTATCGATGTCAGAGCGCTTCGGAGTCGGTTTCGCCGGTGCGAATGCGCACGGCACGCTCCAGGTCGAAGACAAAGATCTTGCCGTCGCCGATCTTGCCGGTATGCGCGGCCTTCGAGATCGCTTCGACAACCTGGTCAGCGAGGTCGGCAGAAACCGCCACCTCGATCTTCACCTTCGGCAGGAAGTTCACGTGATATTCCGCCCCGCGGTAGATCTCAGTCTGCCCCTTCTGGCGGCCGAAGCCCTTCACCTCGGAGACGGTCAGGCCCTGAACGCCAAGCGGCGTCAGAGCTTCACGAACGTCGTCGAGCTTGAAGGGTTTGATGATGGCCATGATAAGTTTCATGTCGCAGCCCTATTCCCATTCTGCCCAAGTTTCGTCTGTCAACCCGGTTGCCCACTGCGACCGTCCTGACATCACGGGAAAGGTGTTAATCAAGAACCGTGCCAGGATGGTTCCGAGGGCGATTCTTCGATGAATTTGCTATTGCTTGATTCTTGCGCAGCACAACATCCCATGGGTTGCTGCTGATCGGGCGATGGATGCACAACAAAGCGGCAGTCAAAGGATGAATATCATGCTCGACGTCGATGTGGCCGTAATCGGGGCCGGTCCGGTCGGTGGCACGCTCGCCTGCCTGTTGGCGCGACGCGGAGCGCGCGTGGCGGTGATCGACCGCGCGGCACTCCCGCCGATGGAACATCCGGATTTTGACGGCAGAGCCTATGCCATCGCCTCCGGCTCGCGCGCGGTGATGCAGGATGCCGGGCTGTGGGAGGCGCTGCCTTTTGCCCCCGGCCCGATCCAGGACATCCGCGTCACCGATGGCCGCGTGGGTCGCCCCGCGTCGAAACTCTTCCTGCATTTCGACAGCCGCGAGGCGGGCGAAGATCTGAACGGCGAGGCGTTCGGCTGGATGGTCGAGGCGCGCAGCCTGCGCATGGCGATCAATGCCGCGCTCGATCAGGCGGAAAACCTGCATGTGTTCGCGCCCGCCGAGGCCAAAGTGACCCGCCATGACGATCACGCCGAGATTCAGATCGTCGGAGGCCCCGTTATTCGTGCGGGTCTGGTCGTCGCCGCCGAGGGACGTCATTCGCCGCTGCGCGATCAGGCGGGCATTCGGGTGACCCGCCTGCCCTATCACCAGACCGGTATGGTCGGCGCAATTGCCCATGAACAGCCGCATCACGGCTCAGCTTTGGAGCATTTCCTGCCCGCCGGTCCGTTTGCGCAACTGCCAATGGCGGGCACCGAGGGCGCACCCAATCTCTCCGCCTTCGTTTGGACAGAGCGCGACGATGTGGCGAGGCGAATAATGGCCCTGAGCGACGCCGCGTTTGCGCGCGAACTGCGTCGCCGGATGGGCGATCATCTCGGCCATGTCGAGGTGATGGGGCGGCGCTGGAGCTACCCTCTCAGCCTGCTGCATGCCGAACGTTACTATGACACGCGCCTCGTTCTTGCCGGTGACGCCGCGCACGGCATGCATCCGATCGCAGGCCAGGGCCTCAATGTCGGCTTCCGCGATGTCGGAGCGCTTGGCCGTCTGGTCGGTGAGGCGATTGCCGCCGGTGAGGATGTCGGCAGCCCTGCCCTGCTGCGAAGCTACCAGGCTGAACGCCGCCCTGACACGTTGGCGATGCTGGCGGCCACCGATGTGCTCGACCGGCTGTTCAGCAACAACAACCCCGCACTTCGCCTCGCCCGCGATGTCGGCATCGCCGCCGTCCATCGCATGCCGCGGCTGAAGCGGATGTTCATGCGGCAGGCG
>CAITEF010000372.1 GCA_903891315.1 uncultured Rhodospirillales bacterium
GCTTGCAATGACGGGGGGACATTGGTGCAACCCGAGTTCATCCTGCTCTGGGTCCGTGATTGTGGGGGTGAATCGATGAAGACCACCCGCAATGACGATTACTGTTGAACAAGGGAGAAGAAACAACATGATCACTCGTCGCACTTTGATCGCCGCCTCGGCGGCAAGCACGCTCGCCATGCCGGCCATCGCGCAATCCCGCACCAAGGTCCGCTTCGCGGGTGGTGGCGTGGCGTTGTATGGCTACATGCCGTTCTTCATCGCTGTCGGGCAGGATCTGTTCGCCAAGCACGGCATCGAGGCCGAAGTGGCGATGTTCCCAGGCGGGGCGCTGGCGATGCAGGCGGTGCTGGGTGGGTCGAGCGATATCTCCTGTGGCTTTTATGAACACACGATCCAGATTGCCGCCAAGGGTGGGCATCTGACGGCGTTCGTGTTGCAGGCGCAGAACTCGGGCCTCGCGCTGGGCGTGCGCAAGGATCTGGCTGGTGAGATCAAGACGGCTGCCGACCTCAAGGGCCGCAAGATTGGCGTCTCGGCTCCGGGATCGGCCACGCATCTGTTTGCCATGCAGGCGATGGTCAAGGCTGGCATCAAGCCGACCGATGCTGCCGCCATCGGCGTTGGCACCACGCAGACGGCGGTGGCCGCCTTTCAGAGCAAGCAGATCGACGCGCTGTCGCTGTTCGATCCGATCATCGCCGATCTGGAGAGTCGCGGTGAGATCGTGCTGCTCGCCGATGCACGCTCGACCGCAGGCAGCAACGCGATCTTCGGCGGCCCCTATGCCTCAGGCTCGCTCTATGCCGCGACCGATTGGCTGGGCAAGAATGAGGCGACGTGCCGGATGGCGGCGGCGGCGATTGTGGATGCCGTGAACTTCCTCAAGAAGGCCACACCGGCGCAGGCCATCGGGGCGCTGCAGAAGGGGATGTGCTTCCTGGGTGCGGATGTGTGTGAAGGCGCCTTCACCAGCAATCGCGACGCGTTCAACCATGATTGCACCATCACGCAGGCGCAGGCCGAGACGGTGAAGAAGGCGCTCGGCAGCTTCGACCAGAAGATCGCGGATGCGAATGTGGATCTGGGGCCGACGTTTACGAACAAGTTGGTGAAGGGCTGAGTGTTCGCCGGAGCGGGGCCGTCTCAGCCCCGCTCCAGCAGATCGCCTTGAAGTTCGAGCCCGCGTGACTCGCCGAGTGGCAATGTGACCCGCATCCGCGACCAGGGCAGCTTATAGTCACCTTGTGCGCGGGCGTTCACCGACACCCGATCCCGTGTCCAGCGCAGCGTGATCTCAACGCGCGTGCGCGGGCCGTCCAGGGTGATGCCGTCATCCTCGATCAGTTCGAAATGCGTCTCGCCCGAGCCGGTGCCGGGGAAGATGCGCAGCAAGCGGCTCGGCTCGTCATGCAGCGTCTGGCGAGAGACTTCGCGGGTCAGCGGCAGGATGCCGCCGGCGGGGACGAAGAGCGGAAGCAGGGAGAGCGGGGCGGCGCGTTGTGTGATCTCACCGGCGCGAACCGGGGCTCCGGTCCAAAAATCAAACCAGCGATCCGGTCCGGCAGGCAGATAGACCGCGCGGGTGCGAGCGCCCTCTTCCACCACCGGAGCGCCCAGCAGATACGGCCCCAGCATCAGATCGGGGCAATCTTCCCAGGCATGCGGATCGGCGGGGAAATGCGCGAAGGTGGGCAGCAAAGGTGGGGTGCCGGTCTCGGCGTGATGGACCATCAGCGAGTAGAGATAGGGCATCAGCTTGTAGCGCAGGCGGATCGCCTCGCGCACTTGCGGCAGCACTTCCTCATGCAGCCAGGGCGCGGTGTAGACGCCGTCCGGCTTCCAGGAATTCATGATGAAGCGCGGATGTAGCACGCCGGATTGCGTCCAGCGCACCAGCAGCTCGGCGGTCGGAATCGGGCCGGAGAAGCCACCGACATCGTGGCCGGTGTTGCCGATGCCGGAGAGCGACATCGTCAGCCCGGTCCGCAGCCCCCAGGCGAGGCCGCGCCAGGAGGTTTCGTTGTCGCCGCTCCAGCTTTGCGCATAACGCTGCACGCCGGGCATGCCCGCGCGGGTGACGGTGAAGGCGCGCTCGCCCGGTGCGTTGGCCTGTGTCGCCTCCAGCGAGGCGCGGGTCATCAGATGCGATTGCAGCGGGCGGGCGAGGTTGAAGGCGACCGGGGTGCCGAAGCCGTTGCAGATGGCGGTCTCGTCATCGAAGCCGTATTCGTTGTTGTCGTTCCAGGCGGCGTTGATGCCGGTGGCGAGCACGTCGTTGGTCACACCGCCCTGCCACCATTTCACCGCCACCGGGTGGGTGAAATCGAGATGGGCGCCCTCGCCGTCCCAGAACTGGCGGATGACGGGCTTGCCGTCGCTGTCTTTCACGAAGCCCGCATAGGGCTCGGCGTAGCGCGGGTGATCGTCGAGCAGGCAGGGCTTGATGTTGGCGACGATGTGCATCCCGGCTTCGTGGAAGCGGGCCATCAGGGCTGGCGGCTCGGGGTATTTGCTGGTGTTCCAGGTGAAGACGTAGCGCTTCGGGCCGATCATCGTGTAGCCGGAGCCGAAATGGAACGCGCTGATCGGGATGTCGTCGGAGATGCAGCGATCAATGAACTGGCCGACGCGTTCCTGGCCGTTCGGGCTGTCGGCAAGCGCCATCGCGGTTTGCGAGAAGCCGAGCGTCCAACGCGGCGGCATTGGCGGGCGGCCGGTCAGCGCCAGGAATTTGCGGGTGACATCGACCAAGCCGGGGCCGGGGAAGACGTAGTAGTCGAGATCGCCGTCGGTGGCTTCGTAGCTGCGGAACAGGTCGTAGTAGTTGTCGTGTTCGCAGCCGAGATCGAACACCGCTTCGGCGAGGTTGTCATAGAACACGCCGGAGGCGACGCCGGAATGGCCGTCAACCGAGATCAGGAACGGCCAGTGTTTGTAGAGCGGATCGCCGTGCATCGGGTCGTAGCCCAGGCTGTCGCGCATCGCGATGCGCAGGCGGCGGCCGTGCAGATCGAGCGGGCCGGTTTTGTCGCCGAGGCCGAAATAGCGGTCGGCGCGGTCACGTTCGAAGGCGTGGAGGATGCGGGAGCTGCCGAACATCGTGGGATGCGTCTTGCGCTCGCGGGCGAAGACGCGGCCATCGGGCAGCGACCAAGAGATGCCGAACGGGGCGAGACGGATGCTCGCCGTCATGCCGGGGGCGACGAGGCGGATTTCGTCTTCAGTCTGCTCGACCTTGGCGACATGCTCGGGCCAGCCGGTCTCGTCGTCGCGGTCGGTGCCTTCCCATGGCGTGTCGGACTGGCCGGGGCGCAGCACGGACCAGGAGCGGCGGGCGCGGAAGCCTTCGGCGCGGGTGTAGAGGACGCGGCCGAGATCGGGGCCGATGATGGAGATGCGGCAGATCAGCCCGCCATCACAATCGAGTTCAACGCCGCGCGCCGTGGTGGCGCGCAGCGTGACAGAGCGGATCGGTTTCATGCGGTGATCTTTCTCGGCAGCGCCAGACCGGCTTCGTCGAACACATGCAGGCAATCCTGCGGCAGGCCGATATGGGCGTTGTCGCCCAAGGCGAGTGGCGTCTGGCCGGGCAGTTGGATGGTGAGATCGAAGGAATCGATGCGCACGGTGGACAGGCCGCCGAGTTGCTCGACGAGTGTCACCTTCCCGGCGAGGACGCCGTTGGGGTCGACCACTGCGTGCTCGGGGCGGATGCCCAGCGTGAGCTTGCCCCCCACGGCGACGCCATCGGCCAGACGGTTGGTGCGGACCATGCCGAAGCCGGGGAGCAGCA
>CAITEF010000373.1 GCA_903891315.1 uncultured Rhodospirillales bacterium
CGAAGGGATCAACGGTATCGGCCGGTTCCGACATGCGGATGCGGGACCGCGAAGACGGCGTCATGCCGAACTCGCTTTCCAACTGGGCCATTTGCAACAGGCATTTGTTGGCCACCGCCAGAAACGGGTTCTGGATGATGTTGCCGCCCTCGGTCTTCACCACTGGCCCACGCCGCTTGATCTCGGCTTCCGCATCGACCCAGCGGCACCACACCACGACGTAGCGCGACAGCGCACCGGCATCGAGCTCGGTCATCACCCCGTGCCGGGCCAGCAGCTCTGCCATGGCGGCGAACTTTGCCTTCGCCCGCTCATCCAGATGGCTCGGCGGCTCCGGCACGGCGACCGTGGGCTTGGGCTCGTCCTTGTTCAGTCGGTGCGGCCGGGCGGTGCCTTTGACCAGCTTGAGATGGGTGGGCAGCGGCTTGCGGCCCGCCATGATCGATCCTCCGGACACGCCGGCGGCGGCCCGGCAGAATGATTAGAACGTCAGCGAATACAGATGCTTAATCGCTTGGCTGTGCCGCGCCGCAGCGCGAATGGTCCATCACGCAAGAACGCGATGGAGAGCACGATGACCAAGCGCGAAGCCAACCAGCAGCAGAGCCTGAACCTCTTCCTGGCCCGCAAAGCCGAATTCGACCGGATGGTCGCCGAGCTTCAGCAGATGAGCGCAGACCATTTCGGAGCCGACCCCGACGGAGTCCTCTGGTGTGATGCCGCCGACCTCGAACGCCGCAACCAACTGCTGCGCGAGATCACCGACGCCTACTTCCGCCGGGGCGAATTCGCCGCCTGACACACCCCGCTCCGCACGGCCCCGCACGGCAAGCCCGGCGGGGCTCGGGGTGGTAGCAGGGGCGCGATGGTCGCGCCTCCTCACCTCGGAGCCACCATGACCAAGCTCACCGACACACAACGAGCCGTTCTCACCGCCGCAGCCAGTCGCGCCGACGGAGCCATTCAGCCGCTTCCCGACAACCTCAAGGGCGGTGCCGTTACCAAGGTGCTCCACGCCCTGATCGCCGCCGAGCTGATCACGCAGGCGCCCTACACGATCACGCCCACCGGACGCGCCGCGATCACCGACGACGGCAAGGGCAGCAAGCCGGTGCTTCCCGCTGCTTTGGAAAAGCTGACCGTGATCCAGGTGGCCACCGCCATTGCCAATATCACCGGCACGGCCGTGAACCCGAAGTCCTTCAACTACAAGGGCAAAGCGCTGGAGCGTCTTGGGACGCTGATCACCGAGCAGCGGCTTTCGATCCAAGCCGTGCTGAAGGCCGCGGGCATTGAAGCCATCGCGCCGGACGGGACTGCGCTATCTGGCATTGGTCTCCAAGCGAACACGCCGACGCCAGCAGTGGAACAGGTCGAAGTGACGCCAGCACCAAGTCGCAAGACCCGGCCCGACAGCAAGCAGGCTCAGTTGATCGCGGTGCTGAAGCGCCCACAGGGCGCAAGCATCGAGGAGATCACCGCACAATTCGGCTGGCAGCCGCATACCGTCCGGGGCGCCATCGCCGGGGCGCTCAAGAAGAAGCTTGGGCTGACCGTGCTGTCAGAGAAGGTCGAGGGGC
>CAITEF010000374.1 GCA_903891315.1 uncultured Rhodospirillales bacterium
AGAACGCCCCGGACAAGAAGCTGAAAACCTTCCGCTTCCGCGCCATCCGCCCGACCTTCGACATCAACCCGTTCACGATGAACGCGCGGCTGGAAGAGGGTGGACGGGTGAAGCTCTGGGGCCAGGATCATGAGGGGTGCCTGACGATGGATGGTGAGGCGGAGATCGTCTGAGCCCAAGATGTCCTGACTGTGATTGAAAATCGCCCGTTCCTGCATTGAACTTCCCCCGAGCTTGCGTTAGCCGTCCTGCATCAGGAGGCTGGATGGAAGCGGTTCAGGCAGACATCACGGCAGGTCCGGAAACGCCGCGTCGTGGTCTGGCGGCTCTGCGCTTTTGGCTCCGCAGCCAGATCTGGCATCGGTCGGTTTTCATGTTGCCAATGCTGGCCATGGCCTATCGCCGCCGCTTCGGCCAATGGCCCAGGCTATGGCAGCCGCGCAGCTTCAACGAGAAGCTGCATCTTCGCATGGCGCTCGACCGCCGCCCGTTGCTGACACAGTTGGCCGGCAAACTCGAATCCCGCGCCTTCGTCACCCAGCGTCTGGGACGGAACGACATGCAGCCCCGTCTGCTCGCCGCGATCCGCCATCCCGATGAGGTGGACGGGCTCGATCTGCCGCCGCGCTGGATCATGAAGGCAAGCCATGCCAGCGGTTGCGTGCGCATCGTCACCGAGGACGATCCGATCCGTCCGGGAGAAATGCGCCGTCTTGTCGCCGAATGGCTGCCGATCGAGCATGGTCGCTACGGGTTGGAATGGGCGTATCACAATGTCAAGCGTGTCGTGGTGGTGGAGGAACTGCTATCGCATCAGGGCGATGTGCCGCGCGATGTGAAGTTCTTCTGCTTCCATGGCCGCGTCGCTTATATCCAGATCGACAGCGACCGCTTCGATGGCCACCAGCAGAGCCTGTTCGACACCGCATGGCAGCGGCTTGATGTGCAGGTGAAGAATTACGCGCCGCACACCGAAAATGTGGCACCGCCGCAGGCGCTCTCCGCGATGATCCGTATTGCGGAACAGCTTTCGGCTGGTATCGATTTTGTCCGGGTCGATCTCTACGACCTCGGCGAGACGGTGATGGTGGGGGAGTTGACCAACTATCCACAGGGTGGTTCCGGCAATTTCAATCCGCCGCACTGGGATGACGTGTTTGGCGAACGCTGGACATTACCCTCCCTGCCGGTTTTGCGTGGCTGGGCGAGATCGCCGCATGTCTCTGGATCAAGGTAGAAGATGCCAGACAACGCCTCTGCCCAATCCGCCTCACTGCGCGGACAGAGCCTGGACCCCGAGAATTGGGGCAGCCTGCGCGCGCTTGGCCATCGCATGCTCGACGACATGTTCGACTCATTGGAAGGTTTGGCGGGGCAGCCGGTCTGGCAGAAAATGCCGGATGCGGTGCGCGATGCCTGGGCTGCAGACCTCCCGCGTGAGGGGGCCGCGCCGGAGGATGTCTATCACCGTTTCCAACAGCTGATCGCTCCCTACGCGGTCGGCAATCGCCATCCCCGCTTTCTCGGCTGGGTGCATGGCGGTGGCACTGCGACGGGCATGCTGGCAGAGATGTTGTCCGGCGCGCTGAATGCCAATTGCGGCGGGCGGGATCATGCACCGATCATGGTCGAGCGTCAGGTGATCCGTTGGTCGGCGCAGATGCTGGGGCTTCCGGCGAACTCGTCCGGATTGTTGCTCAGCGGCACGTCGCTGGCCAATTTCTGCGCTGTGCTGATCTCCCGCTCGGCCTGCTTGGGAGCGCAGATGCGGCAGGATGGGTTGGGGGCGGCAAAGCTCGTCGGCTACGCCTCCGCCGGTGTGCATCTCTGCGTCGCCCGGGGCTTCGACATGACGGGGATCGGCGCTGCCGCTCTGCGTTTGATCCCGACGGATGATCGGGGCCGCATGCGGCTCGACATGTTGCAGGAAACTCTGGCCGAAGACCGTGCGCAGGGGCTGCAGCCATTCCTGCTGGTCGGCACTGCGGGCGGCGTGGATTTCGGCGCGATTGACGATCTTTCAGCACTCGCCGAGATCGCCGCGCAACAGAATCTCTGGTTCCATGTCGATGCCGCGTTCGGCGCGAATGCGATGCTCTCCGCCGCTTTGCGCCCGCGTTTCGCCGGAATCGAGCGCGCCGATTCGGTGGCCTTCGATTTCCACAAATGGGCGCAGGTTCCATATGATGCGGGTTGCATCCTGGTGCGTGACGGTGAGGCGCATCGGGCGGCCTTTGCCCGCAACGCCTCCTATCTCGCCCGTGCGGCGCGCGGATTGTCGGCGGGCGAGCCTTGGCCGGTCGATCTCGGCCCTGAACTCTCGCGCGGGTTTCGGGCGCTTAAAATCTGGATGACGATTGCGACTTATGGCGCGGACAGGCTTGGCGCGGTCACCGAACATTGTGTTGGACTGGCCGAACATTTTGCCGCGATGGTGGTGCAATCCCCCGATCTGGAGATGGCCGCCCCCGTACCGCTCAACATTGTATGCTTCCGGGTGTGTGGGCTCGACGATCATCAGCACACCGATCTCGCCGCCGACATGCAGGAAGCCGGGCAAGTGGTGCTATCGACAACAATGCTCGATGGCCGCGTCGCGCTGCGGGCCGCTTTCGTCAATCACCGAACGACAGAGGATGATCTTCCCATCATTCTGAGCGCAATCCGTTCGGCGATCCCGTAGGGCGGACCAGCGCTACTTCATCAAGCCTCACGATAATCCAGCAGAATCAGCCCGATCACGAAGAAACACACCGGCCAAACCCAGCCCGCGATCCGCGCCAGCCTGCCGTCGCTGCGGATTTCCATCCAGCGCGCCCAACCGCCCGCCACCGCCATCAGCGCCAGCGGCGTGTGGGTGAGTTCGATCAGCAGCGCGTCTTTCACATTGGCGATCTGATGGCTGTGCGTCAGCAACGCCGCACCACCGATGGCAGTCATCAGCGGGAAGACTTTGGGAGCCCATTTGCTGTCCCAGCCCCCCACCCGCACCTGCCATTCGAACAGGGCGAA
>CAITEF010000375.1 GCA_903891315.1 uncultured Rhodospirillales bacterium
CATTGTAGAAATTGCCGGTCTCGTTCTTGAGGTATTCCCGCACCGCGTCGGTGGTGTCGGAGGCGGCAGCCGGGCAGTGCTTGTTGCCGGGGATCCAGAGCACCCCGCCGGAGAACGCCGTGGTGCCGCCGAACACCGGGGCCTTCTCCACCACGATCACATCCAGCCCATGCTTGGCCGCCACCACGGCGGTGGACAATCCACCCGCGCCGGAGCCGATCACCAGCACATCGCATTCCTGGGCCATCTCGAAGCGCTCCCCGTTTTGATTGGGGGCAGCCTAGCGGGTGGCGGGGTGAAATGAATGGATGGAGGCGCGAAAGATTTGGATGATTCGTTGAATCCGTGCGGCGGACTGCGCTCTGCTTGTCCGCCCTACGCGAAGGCGAATCCCATGTTTCTGAGCTTCACCACGCCGGACGCGGTATCCTGCGCTGGGCTGTCGCCCATGATCTCCAGCACGACATGCCCGTCATAGGCGAAACTGGCCAATGTCCGGCCGATTGCCGCGAAATCGATATCGCCGCTGCCGATCGGATCATGCCCCCAGCGCCCGGCCTTGGCATCCGAAAGATGGACGATCCGTGTCCGCTGCCCCAACCGCTCCAGCCCCGCCACCGGGTCCTCGCCAATGAAGGCCGCGTTGGCCACGTCGTAGATCACCGCCATGTCGGAATAGCCCTCACGATCCAGGAACCCCGCCATCTCGTCCGCCGAGGGCAGCAATCCATGCGGATGGTTCTCCAGGATCAGCGCCACACCCTGTCGCTCCGCCTCGCGGTTGAGATCGGCGAACACGTGGCGCAGAGGGTCCATGAGCTGCGCGTTGACCTTCGGCAGCAGCGGGTGCCGACGGCCGGAGCCGATGCAGACCCACGGCATGCCGAGTTCGGCCGCACGCGCAATCGCCGTTGCGTAGCTCGCGCGCGCGAAGGCCACCACCTCCGGGTTCGGAGAGCAAAGATTGACATCGCTGCTGGCGAGATCGAGTGCCAACGCGCGTTGCCTGTTGCCCTCCAGACAGGCGCGGATTCGCCGCGTGCGCGGGACGTCGGATTCCCACGGGTCGAAATGCGGGGCGGTCGCCATCAGTTGCACGCTGCGGATGCCGATCGCCGCCAGCGCGTCGAACGCTTCCTCCGGCGTGGTGTGCCAGGCGAAGCCGAATGTGTGCGAGCCGAGGATCACAATCTCATTCCCGATAAAAGGTCAGCGTTGCGGCAATGCCGTCTGGCACCGATGTGGTGGGCAATCCTGGGAAGATCTCGTGCAGATTGTCCTCGAGCATCTCACCCGGCAACGGCAACGGACCGCCAGCGACGCCGATCTTCGCACCCTGGACTTGGCGGCTGATCTCGGCGGCGAAGTCGACGGTGCTGATCGTCACCCCTTCGAGGTTGAAGACCTGCGCGCCGGTGAAGCGGCGCAGCACGGCAGCCTCATAGGCGGCGGCGACGTCATCGACATAGATCAGCCCGGAATCACCCGTATAGCCGATGGTGTAGTCCTCGCCTCGCGCCGCTGCCCTGCAGGCCAGCGATGGCCCCGCTGTCAGCCCGGTCTCGCGGCCCGGCCCGTAGACGATATAGGGGCGGAAGCCGACCGAGGCGATGCCGTGTTCTTCCCAATAGGCCCGCGCCGAGCCCTCGCAGGCCAGCTTGAAGGCACCGTAATGCGTCATCGGAAACGGCGGTGCCCCTGGCTCCGGCCCGAAAGCGGCAGCCGACGAGGTGTAGACGATTTGCGAAATTCCCAGCGTCTTCGCCGCCTCGAACACGTTGAGGGTGCCGATCAGATTGATCTGCGCCCCACGCACCGGATCGGCGGCGCAGGCGGGTGTGAGAATGCCCGCCAGATGGATGATCCCGTCGCACCCACGCGCGGCGTCCAGCACTTGGGCGGTGTTGGACACATCGCCCTCCACCCAGTCCGGCACTACGCCCGCGATGCGCTCGACGAGTTCGGTGCGGCGACCAAGGTCGAACACGCGCGGCTGATGTCCGCCGGCCACCAGGCGCCGGACAATCCAAGCCCCCAGAAACCCCTGCCCTCCGGTGACCAGAATGCGCATCGCTCAGAATCCGTTGCCCGCAAAGATATTCGCCCGGCCGCCACTCGCGCCCTGGTTCGGCGTCGCCGCCAGCGCCACCGACATGTCGCGCGCGGCTTCCAGAATGAGCGGGGCGAGCTCTTCCATCCGTTCCTCGGTCAGCCGCACATGCGGGCCGGTGATGACCATCGTGCCAATCACCTCACCAGTGCCCTGCTGGCGGATGGGGGCTGCGATGGTGTTCATCCAGGGCGTGTAGGTCTGCTCGGTGATCGCATAGCCGCGCTTGCGGGCGAGGCGGAGATATTTGAGCACCGCCGTCCGGCTTTCCGGCGCGCGCGGTCCGAAATCGCGACGCTTGCCATAGCCCTGCTTCTCGATCAGCGCCATCGCCTCCTCCTCCGGCAGGCAGGACAGCCAGGCATGGCCGGAGGCCGAGCAGGACAGCCGGGCCACCGCACCCATATCCGGGTCATAGCGCAGCCCGAAGGTTGAGCCCTGCGACTTCGCGACCCAGACCAGTTCGCGACCATCGACGGTGGCAAGACGGACCAACTCGCCCGTCTCGCGCGCCACGCGGTCGAGGATCGGCTGGGCGAAATCGGTGACACCACTTCCGGCGAGGAAGGTGAAGGCGAGCGAGGCCAGACGGGCGGTGAGCTGATAGGCCCCGCCATGGCGGTCCTGGCGGACGTAATTGTGCTCGACCAGGCCGGTCAGCACACGATGCGTGGCCGAGCGGGGCATGTGGAGTTTGTCGGCGATCTCGGAGAGTTGCAGGCCGCGCGCGTTGTGCGACAGCAATTCGAGCACACCGAGCGTGCGTTCCAGCAACCCGTGCGGGCCGGATTCGGCATCGGCGGCGTCGTCTCGGCTGGTCTGCATTTGTCCCCGCTCCAACAATTCTCAGCGCCCCACCAGTTCAACGATCTGACCAGATGCCGCGGCGTGCTTGACCGCCAAAGTGGCGCGCAGGGTTTGTGTGGCGTCGGACGCGGAGACCAGCGGCGCTTGCCGTCCAGCGATCACGTCAAGGAAGTGGCGCAGCTGGATTTGATATGGGTTGCCTCGCGTGACATCGAGCGTCTCGCGGCGGATCGGGGCGAACCAATCTGGTCTGCCGTCGTAACTCCAGAAATCCAGAGTCGGCAGGGCGAGGCTCGCCTTGGTGCCGCAGAGGAAATGCGATTGCGCCGGCACCGGCTGCTTGGGGTAGCTCGGGTTCTCGCCCGATGCCAGATCCCAGCTCCACGGGCTTGCCGCACAATCGGCCAAGGTGATGGTGACCAGCGCGCCATTGACCAACCGCAACAGAACGGCCGCACAATCCTCCACGTCGAATTCGCGCCGCGCGTTGGAGGTCAGCGCTTGCACGCTGGCGATCTCGCCACAGACGAAGCGGATGAGGTCGATCTCATGGATCAGATTGATCAGCACCGGCCCACCGCTGCCGTTCTTGGTGCGCCATGCGAGGTCGAAATATTCCGGCGGTTTGGCCTGGGTGTAGATCACGCTTGCAGTGGCAAGCTCTCCCAGCGCACCCTCTGCCAAAACACGCCGTGCTGCGGCGATAATAGGATTGTGGCGCCGATGATGGCCAACCAGAACCGCAACACCTTCCCGCACGGAAGCCTCGGCTAATGCCTCACCCTGCTCCACCGTCGTCGCCACCGGCTTCTCGACCAGAACCGGCAGACCGCGCGCCATGCAGTCCAGTGCCTGGGGCAGATGCAGGTCGTTCGGGGTGGCGATGATCACCGCATCAAGCCCGCCCGCATCCAGCATCGCCACAAGTGTCGGATACCAGACAACACCCAGACTGGCGGCGAAGTCGCGCGCCGCGTCGGTCGGGTCGGCCACGCCTACCAACACGCAATCCGGATTCCGACCGATCTCGGCGGCATGCGTACGCCCGATCACTCCGGCTCCGGCCAGACCGATGCGTCTTGTGGACATGGGTTTCCTCGACAGCGTTTCAGGTGCAAAATCTGACACGCCGAATTTCAGACGGCAACACAAAAACGGAATTGCGTTCCAGTTTTCGAGTCTGTATTGGAATTGCATTCCACAACGCATGCGCATCGGGAGAGCCCGATGGGTGTGACCAACAATCAAGGGGGAAGACAAGAATGTCGGACGAAAACCACATCACCACGCCGAGCGGCCTGATCGTGCCGCGCGTCAATCTGCGCCGTCGCTCGGTCCTGTTGGGAGCTTCCGGCATCGCCGCCGCCGCGACCCTGGGCCGTCCCTACATCGCCAACGCCGCCGCTGGTGAGCCGATCAAGATCGGCATGATCTGGGCCAAGACCGGCCAGATCGTGGCCCAGGCCGAATATCTCGCCCAAGGCGGTTTCATCGCCCTCGAACAGCGCAACAGCCAGATCAACGGCCGCCCGGTCGAGATCGTGTGGCTCGACGAGCCGAATCCGCAGACCGCCCAGCAGAACGCCGAGCGTCTGGTCGCCGAGCACAAGGTTGCCGGCATCGTCGGTGGCGCGCTGTCCTCCTTCGCGCTCGCCATCTCGTCGGTGGCCCTCAAGACCAAGACCCCATATGTCGCTGGCAACGCGGCCGCTTCGGAAATCACCGGTTCGGCCTGCAACCGCTACACTTTCCGCCTGAACCCGCCCGCGCCGGTGCACACCAACGTGCTCGCACCGTATTGCGAGACCTATGGCAAGAAGTGGTACCTGATGACGGCGGCCTACGCCTTCGGTCAGGACATCAAGCGCAGCTTCACCAACTACCTCACCGCACATGGCGGCACGGTGGTTGGCGCTGACGAAGTGCCGGTCGGCGCTCCGGATTATTCGTCCTACATCCTCAAGATCCGCGCGGCCAAGCCGGACGTGGTGATCGGCGGCGTCTCGGCCGGTGACCTGACCACGTTCCTCAAGCAGTGGAACGAGATGGGCATGCGCGGCAAGATTCCGTTCGCGGAAATCGCCGTTGGCAACACAGACCTCTGGGGCGTGGGCCCGGAAGCGGCAGACGGTCTGTACACCCTTACCTGGTGGTACAAGAACCCGAACAACACCGCCGAGGACAAGGAATTCGCCGCAGCCTATGCGAAGAAGCATGCGCGTCCGGCGGCCGATAAGGCATGGATGGGCTGGGTTGCGATGAAGTCCCTCCTCGACTCCATCGAGATGGCTGGCAGCACGGACAGCGACAAGATCGTCCGCGCGCTTGAAGCCTGGAAGATGCAGCGCAACGGCTACGACGCGAAGTATCGCACCTTCGATCACCAGATGGAGAACCGCCTGTTGGTGGCCGGCATTCACCCGAAGATCACCGATCAGTGGGACTACTTCGATGTGAAGGCCGAACTGCCGAAGACCGTCCAGGAGATGGATGTCGCTTTCGGCACGGCCGAACAAATCGGCTGCAAGATGGGCGACCTGTAAGTTCAAAAGCGTAGGGTGCGTTCGCGCAAGCAAACGCACCTTCAACGTCGGTAATTGTGGGTGGTGCGTTTCCTTTGGGAACGCACCCTACAATTTGTAACGGGAAGCACAGCATGCTGGAAATGCTCGCCTCGCAGGCCGTCAACGGCCTGGTCTTGGGCTTTCTCTATGTTCTGATTGCCATCGGCCTGTCGATCATTTTCGGCATGCTGGGCATCGTCAACATGGCCCATGGCGCGTTCTTCGCGCTGGGTGCCTATCTCGCCCTCGTGCTCAGCCAGCAATTCGGCTGGGGTGCCGCACTGTTGGCACCGATCGCAACCGGACTGCTTGGCATGCTCGTCGAGAAATTGTTGATCCGACGGCTTTACGGCAAGGAACCTCTGCTCGGGCTGATCCTGACCTTCGCGCTGTCGTTGCTGGTCGAGACGATCCTGCGCCGGATTTTTGGCGGCGCTGCGGTCCCGTTCGCGGCGCCCAAGATCCTCAGCGGTTTTTTCGAATATGGCCCGATCCTGACCACCAAATTCCGCATCATCGTGCTGTGCGTGACATTTGTGGCGATGGTGGCGTTCTGGGCGTTCATCTCCTTCACCCCGTTTGGCCGCATCATCCGCGCCGGTTCGCGTGATCCGGAGATGGTGGGCCTGCTCGGCATCAATCTGCCGATTGTGCTGAATTTCGTCTTCGGCGTCGGCTGTCTGCTGGCCGGGATGGCGGGGATGCTCGCCGGTCCGCTGCAGACGGTCACACCCACAATGGGCGGCCCTTGGGTGATGCCCGCCTTCGTGATCGTGGCCATTGGTGGCCTGGGTTCCTATCCAGGCGCGATTATCGCGGGCCTCGCTGTTGGCATGGTCAACGCGATGTCGGTGCAGTTCGCCCCAGATTGGGCGGGTATCGCGATGTATGTGCTGATGGCCGCCGTTCTGGTGGTGCGTCCGCGTGGTCTGCTTGGCGAGAAGTGGGAGCGCTTCGAATGAAAAACCTCTTGAAGCATCCTGTGGTGCAGGCCGGCCTCGTGCTGGCCGCCCTCACCATCGCTTGGGCAGCCCTCGGCTCGCCGGTGCAGCTTGTCACCCGCATTGCGATCTATGCGCTCTATGGCGCGGGCGTGAATCTGCTGGTCGCCTATACCGGACTGGTGCCGTTCGGCGCCTCGGTGTTCTTCGGCACGGCGAGCTATTTCGCCGCCTTCTTTATCCAGCAGGTCGTCGGCAACGAGGTCCTGGCGATCATCGCCTCGATGGTCTTCGCGGGCATTCTCGCGCTGTTCATCGGCCTGATCATTCTGCGCCGCAAAGGCCTGTATTTCTCGCTGCTCACGCTCGCCTTCTCACAGATCGCCTGGGAAGTCGCCTTCCGCTGGACATCGGTGACCGGTGGCGAGAACGGCATGCAGGGCGTGCCGCGTCCGATGTTTGCCAGCGCCTGGTCGTTCCATGTGTTTGCGATTGCCTGCGTGTTGCTCGCGATGTTGTTCATGTGGCGCTTGGCCCACGCACCGTTCGGACGTGTGCTGCAAGCCGTGCGCGACAATGATCAACGCGCACAATCGCTCGGCTACGACATCTTTGCCGTGCGCCTGAAGGGCTTCATCCTGATGGCGATGGTGGTGAGCCTGTCCGGCTCGCTGCTCACCCTGATGCTGCAAGGCGTCTACGCCGACAATCTCGGCTGGCAGCATGCTGGTGACTCGTTGCTGATGACGGTGCTCGGCGGCATCCATCACTTCTTGGGCCCGCTATGGGGTGCGATCACCTTCATCGTGATGGAAGATCGTCTCTCGGCGATCACCGAGGATTGGTGGCTGATCTTCGCGCCGGTGCTGATGATCTTCGCCCTGTTCTCTCCCGAGGGTATCCAGGGACTGGTCCAGCGCATCCGCCGCAACCAATACTGGTCGCTGACCCGCCAGACCATCCCGGCGCGTCCGGCCTTCATCAAGCCGTATGAACCGGCTGGTGTTCCGATGAAGGCGGGCGAGCCGATCCTGCGGACCGTCAAACTGTCCAAGCAGTTCGGCAGCCTGGTCACCGCCAAGGAAATCGACCTCGAAGTGCATCCTTACGTGTTGCACTCGGTGCTCGGCCCGAACGGCGCGGGCAAAACCACGCTGTTCAACATGCTCACCGGCGTGCTGCCACCGACGCGCGGGCAGATCTTCTTTGATGGCAAAGAGATCACCAATCTTCCAGTGCACGCCCGCGCCCGTCTCGGCATCTCGCGTTCGTTCCAGATTCTGTCGATCTTCACCAATCTGACAGTGTTCGAAAACGTCCGCATCGCCGTGCAGTCGCAGAAGCTCGGCACTGGCGGGCTGTGGGCGGATGCGCATCTGCTCGAAGACATCAATGACCGCACCTGGACGATCCTGGATGCGGTGGGTCTCGCCGACCGTGCGGCCGATCCCTGCATCAACCTGCCACACGGCGCCAAGCGTCTGCTGGAGATCGCCGTCACACTGGCCATCGAGAGCAAGCTGTTGCTGCTCGACGAGCCGCTGGCCGGTCTGGCCGAGGCGGATCGCGTGGTGGTTGCCGCACTGATCAAGAAGCTGTCGGAAAACCACGCCGTGCTGCTCATCGAGCATGACATCGACCGCGTGCTGGCAATCTCCGACCGCATTTCGGTGCTGCA
>CAITEF010000376.1 GCA_903891315.1 uncultured Rhodospirillales bacterium
GGCATTGATCCTTGAGCGGGTCGCAGGCACCGGCGGCGTTGATCCGGAGATGGACGCCCAAGCGCAAGACGAAAGCTGGGGCACCGCGTTGATCCTGGCAGGCACCATCAAAGACAGCGAATTGCTGAACGACGCGCTGCCTGCGGATCGCCTGCTGTACAATTTGTTCAACACCGAGGGCGTGGCCACCGATCGCCCCCACCCGCTCGCCTATGGCTGCCGCTGCTCACGCTCACGCTTGGCCGACCTGCTGGCCACCTTTGGCGCTGACGACGTGGCGCATATGGAAATCGACGGCGCCATCACCATGACGTGCGAGTTTTGCAATTTCGATTTCACATTCCAACGCGCCGATATCTCCCCCATTCTCGCGTCATAGTTCCAGGAGCCACCCATCATGACCGCTTTTTCCAGGCCGGCTTGGCCCCTGCTGACCGCAGCCCTCATCAGCCTCAGCCTCGCGGGCTGCGCTGCCAAAGACGAGCCGATGGTGATGTACCCGCGGGTGAACTACGACTATCTCACCAAGCTGGAACTCAACGTCGCCAGCATCGACATCGACGACAGCAAGCAGCCCAACGCTGACAACCGCGACATCAGCCTGCTGGCGCCGATCACACCCACCATGGCGCTGCGGCAAATGGCCAAAGACCGCTTGGTGCCAACCGGCGCCACCGGCCATGCCGCCTTCGTGGTCGACAGCGCCAAGATCCTGCGCGTGCGCGACCACTACGAGGGCAGCATGACCGTGCATCTGGAAATCACCAATGCCGACGGCACCAGCAGCGGCTATGCCGGGGCTTCGGTCTCGCGCAGCAACAGCTTTGAGAAAGACAGCCCCAACGCCGTGCGGGCCGATCTCAACACGCTGGTGACGCAGATGATGAGCGACATGAACGCCGAATTTGAATTCCAAGTCCGCCGTTCGCTGCACAGCTATCTGCAATCGCAATCCAAAACCGCCCCTCAGCCCAGCGCGGTCAGCGCAGAACCGCTCAGCAAGCCTGCGGTCCCCCAATTGGTGCCTGTGTCGCCTGAGTAAGGCAGCGGCCTCTCGCGTCCTGGCGCGAGAGGCTCATTCACATGAACGTGACGCGCAGATCGTCAATTTGATGATGTTTTACTGCCTTTTTACGGCTTTAATTTCTATAAATCCTGCCCGTTAACGATTAACATCTCGCCTCTGGCAAAATTCCAGAAGTGAGAAGCACCTCATGATTATCGGATATGCGCATCTGACGCGCCCCACCGTCCAAGCCGTCATCACCACCACCCGCCAACAGCTGATCGCCGCCGGGGCGGAGCGATTATATGTCGACAGCAATCCGCTCAGCCGGGAAGCGGCGCTGATGGTCTGCGGTCAGGGGGATGTGCTGCTGGCGTTGCATACGGCGCAATTGGTGTGGTCGGTGCCAGATCTTCTCAACCTGGCCGAACGCGTCAGCACCCGCGGCGCCAGCCTGCGGGTGCTGCATGTCGCAGGCATGATCGGCCTGGACACCGCCACCCCCCAAGGAACCATCATGCTGGGCGTCTTGGCGTTGCTCTCTGCCTTTGACCGGCTGGACGCCTCAAATTTCAGCACCAATCCGCCGCTTTCTGCCGCGCCATGCCCACCCTCCACAGAAGAATACAGGCATCATTTGTCCGA
>CAITEF010000377.1 GCA_903891315.1 uncultured Rhodospirillales bacterium
CCGGCGTGCCGGTCGACCGCGACACGCTGTCGCAGATGGTGTTGCGCCGCGCCTATCAGGCCGATGCCCGCTCGCTGGACAATCTCGTCCACCAGATTCGCCGAAAGCTCGGTCGCCACGGCGCGGGCGAGGTGATCGCCAGCGTGCGAAATCTCGGCTATGTCTTCCGAGGTTTTCCCGAGAACTGATCGGGCCTCAGCCCAATGCGCGACGCCGCAACAGCGACAGCCCGGCGCCCGAGGCCTCACCGCCCTGATAGGCGATGCTGACCTTGCCGCGCATGGCGACGAAATCCGCCACCCGCGACGCGTCGGCAACCTCAACGGTGGTGAAGCCGGTGCGGGTCAGGAAGTCGTATTGATCCGGCAGCACATGGCCCACCGCGCGGATTTCGCCCGTGAAGCCGAGATGCTCGCGCAGATGCCGCGCGATGGTGAAGCCACGCCCGTCACGGAATTTCGGGAACTCGATGGCGATCACCTGCACCCGATCCACCAGATCGGCCAGACTCTGCGCCTTGGTGTCGGATGTCACCCGCACGCCGAGTGCGGCGTTGCGCCCCGCCAAGCTTGCCTCCTCGGCCCGCAGCCGGGCGAGCGGCAGGATCACCGGGCGATCCGTCGGGATCGGTGCCTCGGCATCAATCGCGGTCCAGCGATCCTCGATCTGCTGTCCTGCTTCAAGCAACTGCATAGACGGCTTCCTTGAACGGGGCAGCACCAAGGCGGCGATACGTGGCGAGGAAACGCTCGCCGTCCTTCCGCACGGAAAGGTAGATGTCGACGATCCGCTCGATGGCATCGACGGTCTGATCGGCCGTCAGCGCCGGTCCCACAATGTCGCCAATCGCCGCGTCGTTGGAGGCCGAGC
This sequence comes from uncultured Rhodospirillales bacterium, assembly GCA_903891315.1. GTDB lineage: Bacteria > Pseudomonadota > Alphaproteobacteria > Acetobacterales > Acetobacteraceae > CAIQQQ01. Next base: position 871 of record CAITEF010000377.1, read on the forward strand.
CGCCGAGGGTGATCTGATAGGCCTCGCCGTCTTTCCGGTCGACCCCGAGAATGCCGATATTGCCGACATGGTGATGGCCGCAGGCATTGATGCAGCCGGAGATGTTGACGAACAACTCACCGATCACCGCAGCCCGCACCGGATCGGCAAAACGCAGCGCGATTTGCTGGGCGAGCGGGATCGAGCGCGCATTGGCCAGCGAGCAATAATCCAAACCGGGGCAGGCGATGATGTCGCTGATCAGGCTGACATTGGATGTCGCCAAACCAGCCGGGATCAGCGCCTGCCAGAGGGCGAACAGCTCATCCTGCGCCACATGCGCGAGCACGATGTTCTGCGCGTGCGTCACTCGCAATTCGGAGAACGAGAAGCGGTCAGCCAAATCGGCCATCACCCGCATCTGTGCGGCCGACGCATCGCCCGGCGTGCCGCCCGGCGGCTTGAGCGAGATCACCGCCGAGATATAGCCCGGCTGCTTGTGCGGATGGGTGTTGTGCGTCACCCAGGCATCGAACGCAGCATTTCCAGCGCGGGCCTTTGCAAGGGCCGCCTCAGCATCCGGCTTGGGCGCGAAATCCGGATTGGCGAAATGCGTCGAGATCGCCGCCACAATCGAAGGTGCCAGCGCGTATTCCGCCTTGTCGATGCGGGAATATTCTTCCTCAACCAGGCGGATGAACTCGGCGGGCTTGAGATCGCGCACCAGGATCTTGATCCGCGCCTTGTAGATGTTCGCGCGGTCTCCCAGCGCGTTGTAGACGCGCAGAATGGCTTCCATATAGCCGAGGAAGTCCGGCTCCGGCAGGAAGTCGCGCAGCTTGGTCCCCACCAACGGCGTGCGGCCAAGACCGCCACCGGCATAGACCTCGAAGCCCACAGCGCCGGTGGCGTCACGCTTCACGTAAAGGCCGATATCGTGCAGCTTCGTCGCCGCCCGGTCATGCGTCGCACCCGTGATAGCGATCTTGAACTTGCGTGGCAGAAACTCGAATTCCGGATGCAGCGTCGACCACTGGCGCAGGATCTCGGCATAGACGCGCGGATCGACGATCTCGTCATAGGCCGCCCCGGCGAACTCGTCCGTTGTGGTGTTGCGGATGCAATTGCCCGAGGTCTGGATCGCATGCATGTCCGCATCGGCCAAAGCCTGCAGCGCATCGGGCGATTCTTCGAGCTTGATCCAGTTGAACTGGATGTTCTGCCGCGTGGTGAAATGGCCATAGCCACGGTCGAACGTCTCGGAAATATCGGCCAGATTGCGCATCTGCACTGATGATAGCAGCCCATACGGGATCGCCACCCGCAGCATATAGGCGTGCAACTGCAGATACAGCCCGTTCATCAAACGCAGCGGCTTGAACTCGTCCTCGGTCAATTGGCCGGCAACGCGGCGTTCGACCTGGAAGCGGAACTGTTCGACGCGCTCGGCGACGAATTGCCGGTCGAACTCGTCGTAATGATAAACCCCGGCGCGCGCATGCGCCTCGCGGGAGGCTGGGCTGGTGATGATCTGGGACATGGTATCTGGTCTTCTCGTTCAGGCAGCTTGACGCGGACGGGTGGACCCGGCCGACGGGCCATGCACACGAATACGCTCGCGCTCACGCAAGGGAACCGGGCCGGATTCCATGACGTTCACCGCCACCGCATAAGGGCCAACCAGATATTGCGACGCTTCACCGGCAGCGGCGGCAGCCTCGGCGGCGACGATGTCGCTGCCCGGCATCACCAGCGCTTCGGCAATATCGGCGGTCCATTCCGGCGTCGGCCCCACGGCGCGCAGCCAGATCACCCGACCGTCGAGCAGACGGTTGGCGGTGAAGACCACCTGTTCGCTGAGAAGTTTGTTCGGCTTGGACGCCATGCTTGATATCTGCCCGCAACCCAATGCCCATTTGCATTGGTGGATTTGAGATAGCGCGGCGTTTATCCGCCTTCAAGTCGTGTTTATCCGCGCCAAAGCGCGGGTGGGATGCACTTCTCGCATCGTGATGTTCTTAATTTCACGAATGAAAATGCGCATTCACCGCCCATTGTTGAAATCACCGACAGCCATCAATGTTGGCCCGACACAGGAAACCAGCGCCAGCCGGGGGGCGACATGACCGTCATCGATGAATTTCTCTTCGAGCCCATCGAGGCCTGGGAACAATTGCCGTCCGCGATCGTGCTGGGTGACGTCGCGGGCATTGCCGTTGATTCGAAGGATCGCGTCTATCTGTTCAACCGGGGCGATCATCCGATCGTGGTGCTCGACCGTGATGGCACATTCCTCACCTCTTGGGGCCATGGCGTGTTCAGCAACGCACATGGTGCCAGCATTGGCCCAGATGACAGCCTGTATCTGACCGACAATGGCGATCACACCGTGCGCAAATTCACCACGGATGGAAAATTGCTGCTGCAGATCGGAATCCCCAACGCGCCGTCCGCCTTCATGAGCGGCGAACCGTTCTGCCGCTGCACCCATACGGCGCTGTCGCCCGAGGGTGATATCTATGTCTCCGATGGCTACTGGAACGCCCGCGTTCACAAATTCTCGCCAGACGGCCGCCTGATCAAAAGCTGGGGCAAACCCGGCACTTTGCCGGGCGAGTTCAATCTGCCGCACAATATCTGTTGCGACGCTGCTGGCTTGGTCTATGTCGCCGACCGCGAGAATCATCGCATTCAGGTCTTCGATGGCGACGGCAATTATCTCCGCCAGATCAACAACCTGCACCGCCCCTGCGGCCTCGCGCTCACGCCGGGGGCATGCCCGTGTCTGCTGGTGGGAGAGCTTGGTGCGTATCTTCCGGTCAATCGCGCCACCCCCAATCTGGGGCCGCGTCTGATGGTGCTCGCCCATGACGGCACGTTGATCAACCGGCTCGGTCAGGACAAACCCGGCACCACACCGGGTGCCTTCGTCGCACCGCACAGCGTGGCACTGGATTCGCGTGGCGATCTCTATGTTGGCGAAGTGATCGCCAATGACTGGTCCGCCGTGTTCCCCGACACGCCACGCCCGGATGTGCTGCGCCGGATGCAGAAATTCCGACGGGTGTGATGGGTGACGTGACCCAATGAATTGCGGCGACGATACGCCACGCCACTCAGTGCCAGCACGCCCATGCCCAACATCACGATTGAACCAGGCTCTGGAATCGTTGGCACCGGAGCTGCCAGAGACACCAACGAACCGGAGAAACTGGTGCTTCCGGGCCCCTGCGCGGTGATGGTGACAATGCCGTTGGTGGGCGTATAGCCCTGATAGTCAATCTCGCCGCTGCCCGACAACGACAGCGTTCCGAGGGAGGTTCCGGTGCTCTGCACATCGGTGATGCTGAAATTGTTCAGCGTGAACGTCACGCTCTGCCCGCCCTGGGTGAACGTCAAGAAGTCCAGCACCGGCAGCGCCGGGGTGTTCAGACTCTCGGTGGCGACGTTGAAGCTGGTCAAACTCGTAATCGTGCCGCAACCACCCGCAGCTGCCGACGGGCAAATGGTCGCAAAGAACGCCGTGAAGGCACCCTGCGCCGTGTTGGCCAGCCCGAGCGTTCCCGGCGTGCCGAAGACATACGGATTTCCGCTGGCACGGAAGCCCAGCCCGGTGGCGTTATAGACGTTCGCCCCGCCGATAGGGTCGATACCACCATTGAAGTCGATCTGACTGCCGGTCGGGATAAAGGGAAGGGCGTTGGCGGAGATTGGCGGGTGACGTGCCTCCGTTAAATTGGACCGTTCTGAGCTGGAATTTTCCACTTATGATCCCGAGTTTGGGAGATGGAGAGTTCCATGAAGGCATCGAAGTTCAGCGAGGCGCAGATCGCGTTTGTTCTGCGGCAGGCGGATGAGGGCACGCCGATTGGCGAGGTATGCCGCAAGGCTGGGATCTCGGATGCGACGTTCTACAACTGGCGCAAGCGATATGGCGGGCTGATGCCGTCAGAGGTCAAAAAGCTGCGTCAGCTTGAGGAGGAGAACGCGAAGCTGAAGCGCCTGGTGGCGGATTTGTCGCTCGACAAGGCGATGTTGCAGGACGTGCTGTCAAAAAAGCTCTGAGGCCTGCGCGTCGTCGCCGTTTGGTGGACGAGGTGCGGGCGAGTTGGAAGATCTCGGTGCGGCGTGCCTGCGCGGTGCTGCGGATCGACCGTTCGCTCTACACCTACAAACCCCGGCGCTGCGGGCAGGCCGCCTTACAAACGCGGATCAAGGAGATCGCGCAGACCCGGGTTCGCTACGGCTACCGGCGTGTGCATGTGTTGCTGCGGCGGGAGGGCTGGGCGGTGAACGCGAAGCGGATCTATAGGCTTTACAAGGAGATGGGGCTGCAATTGCGCAACAAGGTGCCCAAGCGCCGGGTGAAGGCGAAGCTGCGCGAAGACCGCCGTCCGGCGACACAAAGCAACCAAACCTGGGCAATGGACTTCGTGCATGATCAGCTTGCGACGGGCCGGAAGTTGCGGGTTCTGACGATTGTCGACATTTTTTCGCGCTATTCGCCGGGCGTCGAGGCTCGGTTCAACTACCGCGGCGCGGACGTGGTCGAAACGTTGGAGCGTGTCTGCCGGGAGGTCGGCTATCCGCAATCGATCCGTGTCGACCAGGGCAGCGAGTTCGTCTCGCGTGATCTGGACCTGTGGGCCTACCAGAAGGGCGTTGTGCTCGACTTCTCCCGGCCGGGCAAGCCGACGGACAACGCGTTCATCGAATCGTTTAACGGCAAGTTCCGGGCGGAGTGCCTGAACGCGCACTGGTTCCTGACGCTTGACGACGCCCGCTCGAAGATGGAGGCTTGGCGTAGAGACTACAACGACGTTCGGCCGCATAGCGCACTTGGGCAACGAACGCCGTCCGAACTGATGAATCGCTCCTCTGCCGCTCCGCCGGCATGAGCCACACCCGCCGAAAGGCACCCAGCCAGGCGGTCCAAAGTCGGGGAGCACGTCACACCCGCCGAAAGGCACCCAGCCAGGCGGTCCAAAGTCGGGGAGCACGTCACCAAACCGCTGGAGCGAACTCAAAGCTGGATAAAAGTTCGGGGCAACGTCAGTCAAAGACAGTTGGGCCAAGCGGTCCGAACAGGTTGACGGTCGCACTGTTGCAGAAGCCTTCCGCCACAATCTGCGCGCACCGCTGTCTGAGGCGGCGGCAAAGGCGTTGCGGCAGGCTGTGACGACGACCACGAAGGTGGCCAAGTCGAAAATCTGAACGCATCGGCGTCACGCAGACCTGCGCATTGGGGAAAGCCCTTAATCCTGCCCTGATGAGGTATGATTGGCCTTGAGGGTTTCCATGCCCCTCACCCCAGGGACACCACCTCATAACTCGTGTTCTTGCTGCCCGCCGGGCCGCGCTCCAGGATCCCGCGTTCGACCAGATCGTTGATATCCCGCTGGGCGGTCGCAATCGACACCTTGGCCAGGATCGACCATTTCTTCGCGGTCAGCTTGCCCTCGAACCCATCGAGCACCCGATTGAGCACCAGACGCTGACGCTCGCTGAATGTCTTGTCGCCATGCGCCTGCCAGAAGCGGGCCTTGTCGAGCACGTGCGCGATCAGTTCGTCAGCACCGTCGATGGCACGACCAAGGCACTCGAGGAACCAGATCATCCACGCCGTCGCGTCGAGGGTTCCGCGCTGGGTGCGTTCGAGAATCTCGTAATAGCCCGCGCGCTGTCGGCGGATCTGGGCCGAGAGGCTGTAGAACCGCAACGCCTCCCCCTCGCTCTGGGCCAGGGCCAGATCGGCAATCGCGCGGGCGACGCGGCCATTGCCGTCATCGAAGGGGTGGATGGTGACGAACCACAGATGCGCGAGCCCGGCCCGCAGCAGCCCATCCAGCGAGGGCGCTGCGTTGAACCACGCGAGGAAGCGGGCCATCTCGCTCTCGATCATCGCGGCCGGCACCGCCTCGAAATGCACCTTCTGCCGCCCGACCGCGCCTGAGACCACCTGCATCGGCCCATCCGCATCATCGCGCCAACGCCCAACGGCGACCCGGCTGGTGCCGGAATAGCCGGTCGGGAACAGGGCTGCCTGCCAGCCGAACAGTCGCTCGCGCGACAGCGGCAGATCGAGGTTCCGTGTGGCATCGAGCAGCATCTCGACCACCCCATCCGTCCGCCGGTCGGGCGCAGAGGCAGCGGCATCGGGCAGTCCGAGCCTTCTGGCCAGCGAGGAACGCACGCTGCTGCGCGCCAACATTTCCCCCTCGATTTCCGAGCTTTTGAGCGCGTCCTCGGTCAGAACCGCGAAATTCGCATGCTGCCGCAGTTCGAACCCCAGCATCGCCATCCGCCCGAGCAACCGCCCCTGCTTCAGCCGCGTGGCCGCCAGGATGGTGATCAATCGGTTGTCATCCCAATGGAACTCCGGCCATTCCGGCCGCTGCCAGATGATGTGTTTCGGCGTGAAAAAAGGACCCCATTGGAGGGGTGATCGGCGTCCAAAAGGGACCCCTTTGATGAAGGGGTTCACGATGGTTCTCGGGACGACCG
>CAITEF010000378.1 GCA_903891315.1 uncultured Rhodospirillales bacterium
CCCCAGGCCACGCCGCGCGGGCTGGACGTGATCCGGCTGGTCGCCCCCACCACCGACGCTGAGCGGCTGCCCAAGGTGCTCAACGGCTCGTCGGGCTTCGTCTATTACGTCTCGATCACCGGCGTGACCGGCACACGCACCGCCTCCTCGGACGATCTGGCGCGCGCGATCCCGAAAGTGCGGCACGCCACCGACCTCCCCATCGCCATCGGCTTCGGCATCCGCTCCCCCGCCCAGGCGGCGGAGGCGGTGCGGCAGGCGGATGCGGCTGTGGTCGCCTCGGCCCTGCTTGACACGCTCTCCGGCAGCCTTGATGCAGGTGGCCGTGCGACGCCGAAGACGGTGCGCCTCGTGCTCGATCAGGTGCGTGAACTGGCCGAAGCGGTGCGCAGCGCCCGCGTGACCTCGTAAGGATCCGCCATGAGCTGGATTACCGACTATGTCCGCCCAAAAATCCGCACCCTGCTCGGGCGGCGCGATGTGCCGGACAATCTGTGGATGCAGTGCCCGTCCTGCCAACAGATGATGTTCCATGCGGAAGTCGAGCGCGCCCGCAAGGTCTGCACCTCCTGCGGCCACCACATGCGCGCCACAGCGCCTGAGCGGCTGCGCTGGACGTTCGACGAGGGCGAGTTCACCCGCATCGAACTGCCGAAAGTTCCCGCCGACCCGCTGAAATTCCGCGACAGCCAGCCTTACGCGACGCGCATCAAATCGGCGCGCGAGGCAACGCATCTGGATGACGCGATCATCGTCGCCCACGGCCTGATCGGCGGCGAGAAAGCCGTGGTCGCCGTGATGGCGTTCGAGTTCATGGCGGGCTCGATGGGGGCCGGTGTTGGCGAAGCCATCGTCGCCGCCGCCCGTCTGGCCGTGTTGCAGGACGCACCGCTGATCGTCTTCACCGCCTCGGGTGGCGCGCGCATGCAGGAAGGCGCGATCTCGCTGATGCAGATGCCGCGCACCGTGATCGCCTCGCGCGCGGTGAAAGAGGCCGGGCTGCCATTCATCACCGTGCTGACCGACCCGACCACTGGTGGCGTGACGGCCAGCTTCACCATGCTGGGCGACATCCAGATTGCCGAGCCGGGCGCGTTGATCGGCTTTGCGGGGGCGCGGGTGATCGAGCAGACCGTGCGCGAGAAGCTGCCAGAAGGGTTCCAGCGCGCGGAATATCTGCTCGAACACGGCATTCTCGACATGGTCGTCAAGCGCGGCGAGATGGCCGCCACGCTCGCGCGGGTGATCTCGCTGCTGCGTGTCAAGCAGCGTGACGCCGCCTGACGCGACAGCGTGAGCGACAACCCACCGAACAAGCGCCTGCAAGGCCGGATCGCGGGCCTGGTTGAGCGCCTGCACGCGCTCTATCCTCGCGTGATCGACCTCAACACCGGTCGCCTGCTGCGTCTGCTCGCCGAACTCGGCAATCCGCATTTGTCGCTGCCGCCGGTGATCCATGTGGCGGGGACCAACGGCAAAGGCAGCGTCTGCGCCTTCCTGCGCGCGATGGGCGAGGAAGCCGGGATGCGGGTGCATGTCTACACCTCGCCGCATCTGGTCCGCTTCAACGAGCGCATCCGCATTGCGGGCGAGCTGGTGTCGGATGAAGCGCTGGAGGCGGCGTTTGAGGAGATCGAACAGATCAATCGCGGCCAGGAGATCACCGTCTTTGAAGTGCTCACCGCTGCCGCTCTGCTGCTGTTCGCCCGCAACCCGGCTGATCTATGCGTGCTCGAAGTCGGCCTTGGCGGGCGGTTTGACGCGACCAACGTGATCCCACATCCGGTGGCCTGCGCGATTGCCTCGATCTCGATGGATCACCGCGAATTCCTAGGCGACACGATCAGCAAGATCGCGGGCGAGAAGGCCGGGATCATCAAGCGGGGCGTGCCCGCGATCACCGGATGGCAGATTCCCGACGCGATGGATGTGCTGCGCGACGAAGCCTCGCGCGTCGACACCCGATTGCTCGCCCGCGATGAGGCCTGGAGCATCGAGCCCACTTCCACCGGCCTGCGCTACCAGGACAGCCAAGGCACGCTCGATCTGCCGCCGCCGGGCTTGGCGGGGTCGTTTCAACACGACAATGCGGGGATCGCGTTGGCGGCTCTGCGGGCCTCTCGCTTGGGATTGCCGGATTCGGCCCTGATCCGCGGTGTGGCATCGGCGTCGTGGCCCGCGCGGATGCAGCGATTGCACGGGCATCTGGCCGGATTGCTGCCGCAGGGCTGGGAACTCTGGCTTGATGGCGGCCACAATCCGGGCGGAGGTGCTGCGCTGGCCGCGCATCTGGCGGGGTGGAGTGATCGCCCCGCGCATGTGGTCGTGGGCATGAAGCGCTCGAAAGACCCCGCCGAGTTCCTGCGCCCGATCCTGCCGCATGCCGCCTCGGTCTGGGCGGTGGCGGAACCGGAACAGCATTTGGCGCTCTCGGTGGAAGACATCATCGTGGCCGCGGGCGGGGCTGCCCGTCCCGGCCCCACGATCACCGAGGCGTTGGCGCAAATTCCGCGCGACAGGGTGGCACGCGTGCTGATCTGTGGCAGCCTATATCTGGCCGGCGAAGCGCTCAAACGTGACAGCGACACACCGCCCGTCTGAGGGGACTTCCATGCTCGATATCGTGACGCTGACACCCGAAGATCGCCCGCAATGGGAGACGCTGTTTCGCGGCTATTGCGCGTTTTACAAATTTCCAATGCCACAGGAAGGGTATGATCGGCTCTGGCGGGAGATCATCTCCCAAGGACGCATTCAAGCGCGGGGCGCCAAGCGGGACGGCGTTCTGCTCGGCATCGTCCAGTTCCTCTCCCACGCGAACACGTGGGGCAAGGATGTTTGCTATCTGGAGGATCTGTTCACCCGCGAAGACGCGCGTGGCCAGGGTGTGGCTCGGGCGCTGATTGCGGCGGTGGAGGAATGGGCGCGGGCTGAAGGTTGCGGCCGGGTCTACTGGATGACGCAGGAGACCAACGCCACCGCGCGCCGGCTCTACGACAAGGTCGCCGCGTATAAAGGGTTTATTCGGTATCAGATCGAGCTGTGATCTGACGGTTTGGTTTGAAATTTGACCACCCCAAACCGTCTTTGCAAACCAAGTGCTGTTCGTTGGGTGGGCGTCCGACGGGGTCCCTTCTTTGGTTTGCCGGGACGATGGTGGGACCCTTCCCCGCTACGCGGGCTTCGATTTTTCATCCACCGGCACCACCACCACCCGAAACCCCAACGCTCCGGCGATCTTCGACACGGTGGCGAAGCTGGGATTGCCATCCGGCGACAGCGCTTTGTAGAGCCCCTCGCGGGACAAATCCGAATCGCGGGCCAATTGGCTGAGATTGCGCGCCCGAGCCACGTCGGCGAGGGCCGCCACCGTCAAAGCCGGGTCGCTCTCCTCGGCGACGGCGGCCAGATAGGCGGTGATTTCGGCGTCGTTGGTGAGATAATTCGCGGTGTCATGCCGCCGGAATGTCGCCTTCATCCTCATCACTCCAAAGGGCGGCGATCATCCTCGCCTGCATGATATCTCGGGCCTGGCTGGACTTGTCACCACCGACCAGCAGCAGAACCAACCGGCTCCCGCGCCTCAATGTCTTGCAATCCGGCAAGCCAATCGTCGAACACATCGGTGGTGACGATTTCGATTTCGTGCATGGACTGCATACCACAGTTGGCAATATGTCAACCAGAGTTGGCACATCTCGACCGGCACGACGCCGGATCATCGACGAGCATAGGCCTGGCCGATGACCGACCCGCGATAGGAGCAGGATAAATCCGCCAGTCGGGCGTCAATCCGCCAATTCGTGCACGCGCAGGAATGGCCCTTGCGCTCGCTTTCCTGGTCGACACGCTGAACCACGGCGGGGGCTGCTTCATCGTCATTGTGAGGCGAGGGCCGTCGCAATCCATCGCTAGGCTGGCTGCATCGCGGTGGATTGCTGCGACGCTGCGCGACTTGCAATGACGGATGGGGTGTTGGTGGGATGCGGTGTTGGTGGAAGGAGAGCGGCTTGGTTTTCGGAAGTTTTCCCTGCAAACCACTCAATTTTCTGATCTATAATCGCCGATGGACCTCCCCCAATCACCATCAGAGCCTGATATCCCCGCTCGTCTGCGGATGATCCTGGCTGGGCTGCGCGCGGCGATGGGCATGTGGGGGCTGGATATCATGCTGGCCGTTCGGCTGTGGACGCGTTCCGGACAGATCTTCGGACGTATCGAGCGGATGTTGCTGCGGTTTCGCGCGGGCAAGCTGCGGATCGGGACGCGTCGGGCGCGTGGGCAGAAGCTTGGGGGGCGGAAGGCGGGTCGTGGACCCGCCCTACCGCGCGCATTCGGCTGGCTGGTGGGGCCGGGCAAGCATCAGGCGATGGTGTATCGCAGCCAGCTGGTGCATCTGCTTCGCACCGAGCCCGAGATGGCGGCGATGCTGGAGACCTATCCGCCAGCGCGGCGCGTGCTGCGGCCCTTGCTGCGCGCATTGGGCGTTGATGAATTGCCGTGGGTGGCCACACCGAAGCGCGCGCCCAAACCTCGCATGCCGCGCAAGCCACGCCCGAAACCCGAGCCTTTCAAAACCCCACTGCCGCGCGGGGTGATCACCTGGGCGCGTCGGGAGAAGCGGTTGGAGCGGGCTCGGGGAAAAATCAAACGGCTTTTGAGCCCGGCGGAGAAAGGCCACTCAAATGTTCCGGTTCGTGATTAACTCCGCACGCAAGCGGGACCGATCAATGCGCATCCCCCACCGCGTTGATCCCCGCAGTCCTGCGGAAGGTGGGAATCCCCACACCCGCCGCGTCAAACCCGCCATCATTGGCGATGCATTGGCCGTTGACGTAACTCGCCTCGCGCGAGCAGAGGAAGCCCACCAATTGCGCCATCTCCTCCACCGTGCCGTAGCGGCCGAGCGGGATGACATCGTGATAATCCGAGCGGATGGCGACCGAATGCACCAGCTTGGCCATCTCGGTTTCGACCGGGCCAGGGCAGATCGCATTCACCCGCACGCCGTAATTGCCGAGTTCGACGGCGTATTGCTTGGTCAGATGCATAATCGCCGCCTTGCTGGTGCCGTAAGCCACCCGCAGCGTGCTGGCGCGGATGCCGGAGATCGAGGCGATATTGACAATCGAGCCGCTGCGCTGGGCCTGCATCACCGCGCCGAACGCCTGCGAGCAGACAAAGGTGCCGTCCAGATTCACGCCGAGCACGTGCCGCCACTCGGCGAAGCTGGTCTCGAGCGCGGGTTTGAACACCGCGACGCCTGCGTTGTTGACCAGCGCGTCCACCCGTCCCCATCTCGCCAACACGGCGGATTTGGCAGCGTCCACCGAATCGGGTTGCGAGACGTCGCAATGCAGCGTCAGCACCCGGTCGGGCAAGGCAAGGGCGGATTCGGTTTGGGAGAGCGTGGCGGCATCCCAATCCAGCAGGGCGACATTGTAGCCATGGGCGAGAAACCATTGGCCGATGGCCAAACCGATCCCGCGCGCGCCGCCGGTGACGACAGCCACTTGATTGTTTTCGCTCATGATGTGTCCTCAGACGGTTCCTCTAGAGCACGGTCCGACCGATCGGAATCGATCGGCCGGACGGTCGTGCTCTAGAAACATATGATTCGAGAGCAACTTAGCCTCGATCA
>CAITEF010000379.1 GCA_903891315.1 uncultured Rhodospirillales bacterium
AGACCCGCATGAAATCGAAAAGCAGATCGGAATTGCAGGCCCATTTGCGCTCTTTGTTGGTCGCCTCGAGCAACGCAAAAATGTCGTTCGCATCATCAGGGCGTTCGCGGCGTGCGTTGAACGTGGAGATGTTGAAGGACAGTTGGTGCTCGCGGGCTCCCCCGGTGAAGGATATTCTGAAATCCTCGAAGCGATCAAAGACGTCAATATTGGCGACAAGATCATTTTACCAGGCTACATTTCCGATGAAGCCAAGGCGTTGCTATTTCAGCGCGCCAGGATGCTGGTTTACCCGTCACTATATGAAGGTTTCGGCCTACCTATCTTGGAGGCTTTCTCCGCTGGAATTCCAGTGATCACGAGCAGCACCACGTCATGCCCAGAAATTGCAGCTGACGCAGCCATTATAGTCAACCCCGCCGCTCAGACAGAGATATCAGACGCTATTTCAAGGCTCTGGAAGGATGAAAAATTGCGGGTCGATTTAATCGGGCGAGGCCGAGTGAGATGTGGCGACTTCGGATGGAAACAATCTGCAACACTAATTTTGCAAACTCTAGAAAAACTACACAGCGGCAATATTTAGATTGCATTCCAATGGACAAATAATCCGCTTTATTTTGTTTTGAAAGTCGAGCCCGATAATCGGGCGTCAGCGAGCGCCTACCGACTGATGCAACAGGCTTTGCGCACGGCTCCGACCGTCTCCACTCCCGCGGCGCAGGCAAACGCGCCGGGGAAACAGGGGTTGTTGCGATCCGGCGCGCAGCACTGGGAGGCCCCGACTCCGCACGCGTAATAGCCTAGTTCCGTCTTGCAGCGCGCCGCGGCGAGGGCGCTCGCGCCATAGTCCACCTGCCCAACAAATCGATTGCTGCCCGACTGCGGCACACAGACGATCTGTCGGCCGGCAGGTCCGCCGACGGGTCGATACTGACCGTAACCGTATGGGCAGGACTTCCCGCCCAGTCTCGGCCCGATTTGGCTGGTTCCAGGTGGCGGCTGAGTCAACATTTGACTGGAAGTAGCCTGCGCCCACACCCGTCCACCGGCGGCCAGCGCGGCCGCAAGGAACACCAGCACAAGAAGGGTCCTGATCGGCTCGCCCCTCCCCACGATGCGCTTCATCGGCAGACGGCGCAGGGGATAGTCCTCGAGCGAACCGAGAACGGGAGTGCCGAGCAGGAGCTCGACCTGCCTCGGGGAATTGATCCGCTCGTCGAAGATCTCGAGGCAGTAGGCCACGGCGAGCGCCAGCATCAGGCTCGACATCAGGCCGCCGATCAGGATCAGCGGCTTGTTCGGCGCGACGGGGACGGGCAGTGCGTGGGCCGGGTCCATGACCTCGACGGTGCTGATCCTCTGGCGGCTGAGATCGTTTGAGATCTGGGCCTCCTGAACGGCCTGCAGATATTCGCGGTAGTTCTGATCCGCCAGCTGGTATTGCCGCACGAGCGCGTCGCTCGATCCCTGCAGCGACGTGCGGGACGCGATCTTCGCTTCCAGGCTGATAAGCTGCTTGGAGAGGAGGTTGCGGGAGTTGGTGACAGCCTTCAGATCGGCTTCCGTCTCATTGGCCGCCGTCTGCAAGGAGGCGTAGACCGAATTGGTCTCGGTGCGGTTCAGCTGGCCGTCGGAGGTCGGCAGACCCTGAAGCTTGGCGATCTG
>CAITEF010000380.1 GCA_903891315.1 uncultured Rhodospirillales bacterium
ACGAAGGCTTCTTTGCTGATCCCGTCGTCGGCGGCGAGGTGCTCACGCGCGCGGGCATCACCGCCGTAGGCCTTGCCAACAACGTCAATTACGGCGAGGCGGCAATTTCCGCCTCGCTGGCGCGGCTCGACGCGCTCGGCATCGCGCACACTGGGGCAGGGGCGAACCGATCCGCCGCCCGCGCGCCCGCCTTCGCCAATTGCGGCGAGCTGCGCGTGGGCTTCCTGCAGCGCAGCTCGGTTTATTGGCGCACCAACCACGAAGCCAACGACACCACCACCGGCATTGCCGTCATCCGCGCCAACACCGCCTACCAAGTCCCAGAGGAACGTCCTCTCCCCGGCTACGTCCCGATGAACCGCCCCGGCTTGCCGCCGGTGGTGCTGACCTGGGCCGATCCGAAATACCTCGCCTGGCTGCGCGCCGACATCGAAGCCGCCCGCGCCCAATCCGACCTCGTCGTCGTCGCCTGCCACTGGGGGCTGGACCGCGACGTGCTCACCTATATGCGCGACATCGCCCATGCCGGCATCGACGCCGGGGCCGATATCGTGCTCGGCCATGGCCCGCATCATTTCCTCGAAGTCGAGATCTATGAGGGCAAACCCATCCTCTACGGCCTCGGCAGCTTCTCCTTCCACACCGGCCATCGCGGCAAGAAACACGGCAACTGGATCGGGCTGATGGCCGAAGTCGAGATCGACGACGGCAAACCCACCCGCATCGGTCTGCGCTTCGTCCGCCACAACGACGCCAACGAGACCGTCCTGCTCTCGCCCGAGCAAGAACCCGAAGCCACCGCCGAACTTCGCAGCAGAAGCCGCGATGTCACCCTCATTGCGTCAGACGGCCAACTCTGGATCGACCTCACGTGAAAGCCCTCATGCAGTTCGAGGTGTTCTGGAGCCGTTTGGAGCGCGTCGTCGTCGGCATTCTCGGCGCACTCGCCTTGCTCGCAGGCCTCGTCCAAGTGCTCGGCCGCTACATCGTCCCGCAATACGCCATCACTGGTGCGGAGGAGGTGATCGTCTATCTCCTGATCTGGGCGGTGATGATCACCGCGAGCCAGCTCGTCCGCAATGACGGTCATGTCCGCCCCGACCTCGTCCTGCGCCTGTTGAAACCCCAGGTGCAACGCTGGGTCGAAGCCTTCAACTGCGTCATCGCCATCAGCTTCTGCGTGATGCTGGTCTGGTATGGCTGGGACATCGTCGACCTCGCACAGATGCTCGACCAACGCTCGCCCACCGATCTGCAATTCCCGATGTGGATCTACGACGCTGCCCTTCCCACCGGCGGCGTCTTGATGGGGGTGCGCTTCCTGCATCGTCTGATCCGGTTCCTCTTCTTCTACGACCTGGCGACGATGGCTGTCGGCCATAGCCTGGGCCACGACGCCCCGCTTGGGGTGGATTGAGCCATGAACTCCCCCCAATCCGTCATTGCGAGCGCAGCGTGGCAATCCAGGTCTCATAGAGCCGGGACTTCGACACCTGGATTGCCACGCGGCGCTCGCAATGACGAGACAACCGCATTCGAACAACGAGAAGTCGGATGAACACCATCGGCTTTTTCCTCCTCTTCTTCGGCCTGCTCGCCGCTGGCATGCCGATCTTCCTGGTCCTCGGCGCACTCGCCGCCATTCTCTATGCGATCAGCGGGCAAGGGCTGATCGGCGTCGCACAAACCATCATCGACGAACTCAACTCCCCCTCTCTGATGGCGCTGCCCCTTTTTGTGATGGCCGCGGCCTTCATGCGCCATGGCGGGGTGGCGAAGGCCCTCGTCGCGGTCGCCACCGCATGGATGGGCGGGGTGCGCGGATCGCTCGGGCTGGTCACCGTCGTTGCCTGCACCATGTTCGCCGCCATTTGCGGATCGAGCGTGGCAACCGCGCTTGCGATGGGAACCATCCTGCTCCCCGCCATGCTCGCACGCGGCTATCCTCGCTCGTTTGCCCTCGGCGTGATCGGCGCGTCCGGCACCATCGGTATCGTCATTCCGCCAAGCCTGCCGCTGATCCTCTACGGCATCATCGCCGAACAATCCGTCCCCCGCCTCTTCCTCGCCGGGATCCTCCCCGGCCTGCTGCAAGCCGCCGCCTTCTTCGGCTGGGTTTGGTGGTATGCCCGGCTCAAGAACTTCCCGCGCGAGCCCTCGCTGCCCTTTGCCGAACGTCTGCGCGTCACCTGGCAGGCCGTGCCCGCGATGGCGGTGCCGATGGTGGTGCTCGTCGGCATCTATGGCGGCGTGCTCACCGTCACCGAGGCCGCCGCCATCGCCGCCGTCGTCTCCCTTCTGGTCAGCCTGTTCTGCTATCGCGGCTTCAAACCCACCCAGACGCTCTGGGTGATCGCCGACGGGCTGCGCTCTGCCGGGACGATCATGCTCATCGTGGCAACCGCCCTGGCCTTTGGCCATTGGATGACGCAATCCGGCATTCCCGCGCAGATGGTCAATTGGATCACCGGCAACGGGTTCTCCACCGTCCAATTCCTGCTGATCATCAATCTCCTTTTGCTGCTGATCGGCTGCTTCCTCGAAGTCACCGCCACCCTCCTGTTGGTCCTCCCCATCCTTGCCCCCGCTCTGGTCCCGCTCGGTGTCGACCCGGTGCATTTCTCCATCATCTTCACCCACAACATGGAGGTCGGGCTGGTGCACCCGCCGGTGGGGATGAATCTTTACGTTTTGGCGACATTGTCGAATGCCCCGGTGGGCGAGGTGATCCGCGGGATTCTGCCCTTCCTGGTGATTCTGCTGATGGTTCTGGCGGTGATCACCTATGTGCCGTGGCTGACGATGTGGCTGCCGGGGCTGGTCTTTGGGGCCTGATCTCCGGCACCATGCCGGCATGACTATGCCCATCCTCACTCTGACCATGAACCCCGCCGCCGACATCGCCTGCACGGCGGAATCGGTGCGGCCCACCATCAAGATGCGCACCGGCGAGGAACGCATCGACCCGGGCGGCGGCGGGGTGAATGTCTCCCGCGTGCTGCACGGCCTCGGCTGCCCGACCCGCGCCTTGCTGCTCGCCGGGGACGTCACCGGCAGGCTCGTCGAGGAGTTGCTCGACCAGCAAGGTGTGCCCTGGCAATCCGTGCCGATCCAGGGCCGCACCCGGATTTCCTACACCGTGCATGACCGCGCCAATGGCAACGAATTCCGATTCGTGCCGAAGGGGCCGGAGATCCTCCCGCAGGAGACTGCCGCCCTGCTCGACATTCTGCGCGCCACCGACGCCGAATGGATCATCGCCTCCGGCTCGCTCCCCCCTTGCGTGCCCACCGATTTCTACGCGCAGGAGGCAGCGATTGCCTCCGCACGCGGCCAGAAATTCGTCCTGGACTCCTCCGGCGAGCCGCTCCACGCCGCCGCTGCCGGTCATGGGGTGGAGCTGATCAAGCTCAGCCAAGACGAACTCGCTGCCCTGGTCGGCCACGATGTCGATACCGAGGCCGCGCAAGAGAGCAGCATCGCCGATCTCCTCGCCCGCCAAGCCGCCCGGATCATCGTGGTCAGCCTCGGGGCCGATGGTGCGGTGATGGGCAGTCCGGAAGGCATTCACCGCCTGCCTGCGTTGAAGGTGGAGGTGCGCTCGGCGGTGGGTGCTGGCGACAGTTTTCTCGCCGGGATGGTCATGGCGCTCTCACGCGGGCTGTCGAGCAAACAGGCTTTGGCACTGGGGACAGCGACCGGGGCCGCCGCCGTGTCGAATTACGGCACCGCAATGGTGCATCGGGCGGACGTTCTGGCGTTCTATCAGCAACTTGGCGGCGACCCGGCCGATTTGGGCTGATGGTTTCTTGTCATCGCTTTTTTTCTGTGCTCTCGCAATGACGGAAAAAGGGCAATAATAACAACCCGGAACATTCGAATCGCCTCTCTACGCCAATCCCCGATGCCGTTTTAATTCTTCGCGTGCACGTTCAAGCCGTTTCTCCCGCCGCGCCCAGGTGATCACCCCGCGCGGGAGCTTGATGCGAAACGGCTCCGGCTTCGGTCGCGACTTGCGCGGTTTGCGAGGTTTGGGAGCCCGCGGCGGTGTCGCCACCCAAGGAATTTCGTCAACGCCCAATGCGCGAAGCAATGGCCGCAACACACGACGCGCTTGCGGGTATTCGTTGAGCATCGCCACCATCTCAGGCTCGGTCGTCAGCAGGTGGACGAGTTGCGAACGGTACCCCATCGCCCGATACCCGCCCGGCCCGACGATCCACCCAAAGGTCCGCGGTAGGGCCGGTCCACGACCCGCCAAGGGGCCAGAGCGCTTTCGTCCGTCTTGCCGACGCGTTCCAACACGGAGTTTCCCCGCGCGAAACCGCACCAGCATCCGCTCGATCTTCCCGAAGAGCTGACCAGTGCGATTGTAGAGCAGGACCGCCATCTGCCCCTCCAGCCCCCACATTCCCATCAACGAACGCAGCCCAGCCAAAATCATCCGCAAACGAGCGGTGATATCAGGCGCTGATGATGTCGGGGAGGGGCTGAAATCCATCGGCAAGCATAGACGATAATTCGAG
>CAITEF010000381.1 GCA_903891315.1 uncultured Rhodospirillales bacterium
CAGCCGCAGATGTGCAGTGACCAGTTTGTGCGCGGCCGGCATGTCCTCATGATCGCGCCAGCGCTTGGACAGCGCGAGTTCTTCCTCTGCCGAGAGCATCGGAAACTTGCGGATCTCCTGAAGATACCGGGTGAGGTTGCCCTCAGGAGCAATATTGATTGCGGCAGAGACCATTGTGGTTCCTTTCGCCACTTCCGTCATATCCGCCCTAAAAGGCACGGCAGGCCCGGAAGTTTTCTGGCACACGTCCAGTTATGGGATGCGATATGACGATGTCCCCTCCATCCCGGGCCCCATCAGGCAGCGCCGCAATGGCATCGTGTCCGGGGCGCATCCACGGCCCCCCGCGAAGACAGTTTGTAACAAAGACCCTACACCGGGTCAATAATCCGGACCGATTAAGTCGGGATTAAGTTTGCGCCATGTTCAGCGCGCGCAGCAGGCTGGCCATGTCCTCTGGAGGAGGGGTCTCGAACATCAGCGCGGCCCCGGTACGCGGGTGGCGAAACCCCAGTTTTGCCGCGTGCAGCGCCTGACGCGGGAAGTCCAACAACTGATCGCGCAATGCCTCTGGCAATCCCTTCGCCGCTGCCGGGATACGACGCAGATAGACCGGATCGCCCACGATCGGATGCCCGGCCTGGCTCAGATGCACGCGGATTTGATGCGTCCGCCCGGTGGCGAGACGGCACTCGATCAGGCTGACAGCGCCGTCAAAGACCGCGAGTGTTTTGTATCGCGTCAGTGCCTGTTTGCCGCCGCGCTCGACCACCGTCATCCGCTTGCGATCCCGCTTGTCCCGCCCGATGGCACCGTCGAACTCGCCCGAGGCCGGGTTTAGCGCGCCCCAGCACAAAGCGAGATAGGCGCGCTCCATGTCACGCGCCACGAACATGTCCTGCAACGCCTTCAGCGCCAGCTCGGATTTCGCCACCACCATTGTGCCGGAGGTGTCCTTGTCGAGCCGGTGCACAATCCCTGGCCGTTTCTCGCCGCCAATGCCGGGCAATTGGTCGCCACAATGGGCGAGCAGCGCGTTGACCAGCGTGCCGTCCTCATTGCCGGGGGCTGGATGCACGACCAGTCCCGCAGGTTTGTCCAGCACCAGCAGATCGCTGTCTTCATAGAGAACCGGAAACGCGATCTCTTGGGCTTCCGGCAGCGCCTTGGTGGGGACCGGGATGGTGATCAGGTAGTGCACTCCGTCCCGCACCGGCTCGGCCGGCTGGGTGAGCACGACGCCGTCACGGGTGACGCGGCCTTCCTCAATGAGTTGCTTCATCCGCGAGCGCGAATGCTCGGGGAACTGATCGGCCAGGAAGCGGTCGACGCGTTCGCCCGCATGGTCGGCAGTGGCGGTTACGGCGAGCGGGCTTGTCTCGGAGGGCGAATGGGGCGACATCCTGCCTGCATAGCCGGTCCTGCACGGATCAGGCAGGGGTTTGCCGAAAGGGCAGGTGCATGCGGGCGTTGAAGGTTCTCGTTGTGGTGATGGGCGTGATGATCGTGGTGGGCGTGATCATCTTGGGCGTGACGATCTTCCGCCGGGTGAACAATCCGCACCCGACGGCTGTTGCTGCGGCTTCGATCGATGCACCGATCAAACTCCCCGCGACATTGGACGAGCCAGCCGGGACATCGATTGTGCAGGCGACTGCCAGCGGTGAGCGGATTGTTCTGCTGCTGCATGGCGGCGGCCCCGACCGTGTGCTGGTGCTCGACGCCCATGACGGCGCAGTAACGGCGCGCACTTCGCTCGCGCATTGAGGCTTTCTGTGGGCGGAATGCGTCGCAAGTCCGATCTTCCCACCAAGGACTGCGTCATCTGCGGTCGTAAGTTCGTGTGGCGGAAGAAGTGGGAGAGGGTTTGGGACGAGGTGCGCCACTGCTCCGATGCCTGCCGGTCTGGTCGGCGAGAGAAAGCGCGGGCAGGGATGCAGAAGAAGGCTTGATGTCAGAGTGTTGATGCCCTAGAACCCGCGCTCTCGCGACTGTCCCGTTCGTCTAGAGGCCTAGGACGGCGCCCTCTCACGGCGCTAACAGGGGTTCGAATCCCCTACGGGACGCCAAGGATTTCAATGAGTTGCAGGCGAGCTAGGCCCGTCCCTCGAATCGATACGGCCTACACGGTGCGGGAATGTCGTGCTGATATCCAGCGCGGCCTTGCATTGGCGAGCGATGCGATTGATGGCAGCGGGCACGCTCTTGCCGGGTGCGTCGACAATATCTGCGACGCGGCGGAAAACCAATTCGAGGGCGGGAAGATCAATCTGGCTGAAGGCTTTGGTGCGAGGGCAGCGCCGATAGAATTGCGCCATGTTCAGATTGCTTCAATAGGCGAAGTATATATCGGACATCAGTGCAGCCTTTCAATAAGCCGCGCTTTCATGAGGTCTGCGAGGAGTGTTTCATCGGATGCAGTTCGGATTGTCTCGCCAGTTTGCATGGTCGCTCCGTGCGCCAAGCTCTCGATGAAGTCCGTTCTGGTCCGGCAGGGTGCTCGACTTGTGCCGCGAAGCTCATCGATCAACTCGCGGGCAGTCTGGGAATTCAGCGGTTCTCCATCGCGCGTCACGTATCCCGTCCTGGCTCTCTCCACTGGCGTCCGGCTAGATCTTACCCCGATTTGGCCAGCGGTGCCCGGAAGTTGGTTCAGCCCTCCGGCGCTATGCGAAGCCCGGGCATGTTGATGGCGCCGTGGACACTTGTCTTCGTCGTCTGGATCGGGTCGTGTTGGTAATGGATTGGCGAGGCTGGGCAGGCGAGGTTGAAAATGCGATCGACTTCCACGTAAAGTGGGAAAGTGATGCCGTGATGAATGAGTTAAAAAAGCGGGTTGTGAAGAAGATGCCGGAGGGGACCCGACCCATCACAAACAAAACCGCCCCAGCTTTCACCGAGGCGGCTTGAATAGCGCGCTGGTTGAGCAGCACTACAACCATTCGACGACGTTAAACATTGTCACCCATCGGCGCGGGCGGGCGACGGTTGCGCTCGGCCATGAAGGCGTCGAATTCAGCCTTGTCGCGGGCGCGGCGGAGGCGTTCAAG
>CAITEF010000382.1 GCA_903891315.1 uncultured Rhodospirillales bacterium
GATATCTCGCTCACCATGAACCTCATACCCAGAAAATGCCTCGGCTTCAAAACGCCCCTTCACGCCATGCTTGAAGAAAAGGGAAAAAGCCTCCAAATACACTTCGCTTGATACCGTTGCACTTCACGGTGGAATCTACGGTCGGCAAAATCACCAACAGACAAAAAGTCGCTCAGGCACTGAACGATGGGGCGACCGTGCTACACGCTACTGTAAATTCTGTTTCGACGTCCAACCTTAACAATGCAAGCCCGTCAGTCCGTGTCCGCGTCGTCACAGGGCCGCACGGAGCAACTTGGACTATGCCGCTGCTCGAACCCAGAGGTTACTACGTAGCGGTCGTGGGTGAGCGCTCATATCAGGCGGCAATTGCCAAATGCATGGTTGGCGACTTGGTTGACCTATTTCACGAGCGGGACAATCCGTTTGATAGTCGCGCTCTGGCTGTTGTGACGAAGAACGGAACAAAGATTGGGTACATCGGGCGAGATAGTTGGGTGCATCGAGTCCTTCTCGACGAAGAGCGTGGCTGTTCCGCCAACATTTCATCGATAGACGGAAACGGCGAATTCTGGGGCGTCGTTATCGAATTGCGATTAACCGGAGAACCAATCGGGGAGCTGTCTTACTCTGGCTAGGCGTGACGCGCCCGTCTCACCCCACCTCCCGCACATCCGCCAACCGCCCCGTAATTGCCGCCGCCGCTGCCATTGCGGGCGAAACGAGGTGCGTCCGCGCGCCCGGCCCCTGCCGCCCGACGAAATTGCGGTTGCTCGTCGAGGCGCAGCGCTGGCCTGCGGGCACTTTGTCGGGGTTCATGCCGAGGCACATGGAGCAGCCGGGTTCGCGCCATTCGAAGCCCGCGTTGATGAAGATTTGATCCAGCCCCTCTGCTTCCGCCTGAGCCTTTACCAGCCCCGAGCCGGGCACGACGAGCGCCTGTTTGATCCCCGGCGCAATGTGGCGCGTGCCGACCACTGCCGCTGCCGCGCGCAAATCCTCAATCCGCGAATTGGTGCAACTGCCGATGAAGATATTGTCCACCGCCACATCCACCATCCGCGTGCCCGGCGTGAGGCCCATATACGCGAGCGATTTGGCCGCCGCCTCCTGCTTATTGGGGTCTGCGAATGACGCGGGATCGGGCACGACGCCGGTGATCGGCACCACATCCTCCGGGCTCGTGCCCCATGTCACGGTGGGCGCGATATCCTCGGCGCGGATGGTGACCACCTTATCGTATACAGCACCCGCATCGGTCACGAGGCTGCGCCAATAGGCCACCGCCGCACCCCAGGCCTTGCCCGTGGGGGCCATCGGGCGGCCCTTGATATAGGCGAAGGTGGTCTCATCGGGCGCGATCAGCCCGGCACGCGCACCGGCTTCAATCGACATATTGCTCACCGTAAGCCGCCCCTCGACGCTCATCTCGCGGAAGACGTTGCCGGTATATTCGATCACCGCGCCATTGCCGCCCGCCGCGCCAATCACACCGATGATGTGCAGGATCACGTCCTTGGGCGTGATGCCGGGGCCGAGTTGGCCATTGACCGCGACTTCCATGCTGATGCTTTGCTTGAGCAGCAAAGTCTGCGTCGCGAGCACATGCTCGACCTCGGATGTGCCGATGCCGAACGCGAGCGCACCCAGCCCACCGTGGCATGAGGTGTGGCTGTCGCCGCACACAATTGTGGTGCCGGGCAGCGAGAAGCCCTGCTCCGGCCCGACGACATGGACGATGCCTTGGTTGCGGTCGGTCGCGCCGATGTATTTGATTCCGAACTCAGCGGTGTTGGCTTCGAGCGCCGCGAGTTGGGCCGCGCTCTCGGCATCGGCAATCGGCAGCCGCGCGCCCGCCGCATCGACGTCGACCGAATCGGCCTCC
>CAITEF010000383.1 GCA_903891315.1 uncultured Rhodospirillales bacterium
GCCGTCCAGCAGCGCCTCCAGCTTGCCATGGTCGGATTCAACGACGGCGACCTCGTTGCCGAATTCGGCGAAGCAGGCCGCCGAGACCAGACCGACATACCCGCCGCCCACAACCGCAATGCGCATGACAGCCTCAATATTCCAAGCGATTCAATAGTCGCGCTCTGGTACGCGATCCACCCGGCAGGGTCAAACTAAGGATCAATCGCTGTTGCGCACGCGTCGGTCGAGGCAGCAGCAATATGGCCGACCACCGGAACGATCTTAAGCCCCGCCGAGGCCACCCGGCATGGGGCCGCCACGAGGCCGCAGCCGCAGAGCGGGGCGAGCAGCAGCAAACACAGCACGTGCAGGGTTCTCATCAAGACCTCCTCTTGTGGAGATGGTGCGCTGATGCCTTCTCTAGCGGGTCATTATGCGAGTCTGCCATGCCGCCGAACCCCTCCTATCGCCCGTCCACCCGCCACGCCGATCTCGGCGACGGCTTTTTCGACGTGGTCGCAGCAGCGCAGTTTCCCAAACATATCCTGCGGCACCGGGATCAGGCATGGGCGGCGCGGGTCGGTCTGGACAGTTTGAGCGACCAAGAATGGATCGCACATTTCGGTCGGTTCGAGCCACTGCCCGGCAGTTTCCCCGCTCCGCTGGCGCTGCGCTATCACGGCCATCAATTCCGCAGCTACAACCCAGACCTCGGTGACGGGCGTGGCTTTCTGTTCGCGCAATTGCACGATGTGGTGGATGGCCGATTGCTCGATCTCGGAACCAAAGGCAGCGGCACCACCCCATGGTCGCGGCAGGGCGATGGGCGGCTGACGTTGAAGGGCGGTGTGCGAGAGGTGCTGGCAACCAGCATGCTGGAGGCGCAGGGCGTCTACACGTCCAAGAGCTTCTCGCTGATCGAAACCGGCGAATCGCTTTATCGCGGTGACGAGCCGTCGCCGACGCGGTCTGCGGTGCTGGTCCGTCTCAGCCACTCGCATATCCGCATTGGCAGCTTCCAGCGCCAGGCGGCTCTCGGCGAGACCGAGGCGGTCGGACGGCTGGTCGATCACACCATCCGCACGCATCTGCCCGAATCGTGGAATGACGATCCGTCCAAGCGCACGCTCGCATTTTTCGCGCAGGTGCTGCGCCGCGTGGCGCGGGTCGGTGCGCAATGGATGGCGGCCGGCTTCGTGCATGGCGTGCTCAACACCGACAACATCAACGTCACCGGCGAGAGCTTCGATTACGGCCCGTGGCGCTGGCTGCCGACCTACGATCCCGAATTCACCGCAGCCTATTTCGACCATTCCGGCCTCTACGCCTATGGCCGCCAGCCGGGGACCCTGCTGTGGAATCTGGCGCGGCTGGCCGAATGTCTGCTTTCGGTGGTGGAGAAATCCGATCTGGAGGCGGCGCTTGGCCTGTTCTGGGAGTGCTTTCAGGCGGAATTCGGCGGTGCGATCACCAGCCGCCTCGGCCTCGCATCGCGTGGCGACGAGGCGGACCGTGCCCTGGCACGCGCCTTCGTTGGATTCCTGCGCGACTCTCAGGCCCCGTTCGAGCAGAGCTTCTTCGACTGGCAGGGCGGTCTCGCCAGTCAGGCACGCGCGGAATCCGGCCCGTCGGCGGCGTTCTACCTGATGGAGTCATTTGCCCCGGTGCGGGAGTTGCTCGCCGATTTCCGTCCGGCAGAGCGGCTTGATCTCACCCACAACATCTGGCAGCGCCGCCACGCGGTCACTCTGCTGATCGACGAGGTCGAGGCGCTGTGGGCACCGATTGCGCAGGCCGATGATTGGTCGGCCTTTGCCGCCAAGCTGGCTGACCTGGATGAAATGTCACAAGCCACCGGAAACACGACGGTGGCGCCGGACGCAGGCGCTGCATATACTGGAAAGTGTTGAGGTTTCGTATCGGACATTCATGCCCATCCACGAATATATCGTCCGCAAGAGCAACGGAGAGCCGCAGAGTCTCGGAGTGTATGTCGGGCACGTTTTGCTGGTGGTGAACGTCGCCTCACGCTGCGGATTCACTCCGCAATATTCTGGTCTACAGACGCTTTACGAGCGCTACCGGGATCGCGGGTTCTCGATTCTCGGCTTCCCGTGCAATCAGTTCGGGGCGCAAGAGCCCGGCACGGCCGAGGAAATCCAAGAATTTTGCTCGACGACCTACAACGTGACCTTTCCAGTTTTCGACAAGATTGATGTCAACGGCAGTAAAGCCGATCCATTGTATGTGTGGATGCGCCGACGCAAGGGCGGGGTGTTCGGCAATCAAATCAAGTGGAATTTCACCAA
>CAITEF010000384.1 GCA_903891315.1 uncultured Rhodospirillales bacterium
CTGGGCGCTGCCGCAGGTTGCGTCGGTGTTGGAAGCGCGCGCCTCCCGCATTGCAGGCGACCTGGACGCGGCGAAGACAGCCAAGGCGAAGGCCGATGCGGCCGTGGCCGAGCTGAAAATTGCCACCGCCAAGGCGCATGCCGAAGTGCAGGCACAAGTCAGCGCAGCCGTAGACGCAGCGAAGGCCGAAGCGGCAACGCAGACGGTCGCCGCCAACACGCGTCTGGACGTCCAACTCGCTGCCGCCGAACAGCGCATCGCTGCTGCCCGCACGGCCGCAATGGGCGCGCTGCGCGACGTGGCGACGAGCACGACGGCCGATGTCGTCACCCGTCTGACGGGGGCTTCGGTCGACATGCAGCACATTGAACAAGCCGTGGACCGGGCGCTCGCCGCCCGGGCGGCGTAAGGAGTTCGGCATGGAACACCATGAAAGCTTCTTCGCCGATCCGCGCAGCTACGTGGCACTCGCCTTCGTTATTTTCTTCGTCATCTTCGGCAAGAAAATCTGGAGCGCCCTGACCGCCATTCTCGACAAGCGGGCCGAGACGATCCGCGCCGAACTCGGTGAAGCCGAGCGTCTGCGCAGTGAAGCCGAAGCCATGCTGAAGGACGCCGAAGCCCGTCGCACGGCGGCTCTGGCCGAAGCCGAAGCGCTGATCGCCGGTGCGCGGCGTGAGGCCGACCGTCTGGCCTCACACGCCCTGGCAGAGGCCGAGCACGCTGTGCAGCGTCGCGAGCGGATGGCAATGGATCGCATCTCTGCCGCCGAGAAGGCTGCGGTGGATGATGTCCGCTTTGCCGCCGCCGAGGTTGCGGCCGCTGCTGCCCGCAACGTGATCATCGAGTCGCTGTCGGCTGACGCGTCGTCAGCGATCATCGACAAGGCGATTTCGCAGCTTCCTGCGGCGATGGCCACAAAGGCTGCCTGATACAGGCTGACCGATACGAAAAAAGGCGGCTCCGGCCGCCTTTTTTTTGTGCCCCGGCTATTTCTTCGCCCCGGCGTAATTCGTCTCCAGATACGCCACGATCTGCTTCTGCTGATCGGCATCCAGCGACGCCCCGATCTCGCCCATCCGATGCACAACCGCCTGCCACTGCTTGCCCGGTCGATTGGCGGCGACGATGCGGTCGAGGCCGTGGCAGAGGCTGCAATTCTGCTCCACCAGGTCCAAGCCCGCGCCCGTGGCCAGATGCACGTCCTTTTTCGTCGGATACGGCAGCGGCACGCCCGGCCCGAACACTGAGGCCAGGTAACCCGCGGCCTGATCGATCTGGTTCGGCCCGATCTGTGCCCCGCGCACGATCATGATCTGGATCTGCTGCCGCCAGCCCTTCTCATCCATCCGCAATGCCGCGATCGGTGCGGCGAGATGGCATTGGGTGCAGGCGACGGCCACGAGGTCGTGCCCCTCACCTGCCGGAAATGGATCGGCCGGGCGGGCGGCTGCCGGGGCCTGCGCGAACACTGGGGTGGAGACAAGGGCGGTGCCGGCAGCGAGTGCTGCGATCAGAAAAATATGGCGCATGGTCTCAAACCTTCCGCGTGCGCTTGTCAGCAATCGAATAAGGCGGGTGCCACTCAGCGGCCGCACCCACGCCCTCACGATCAACATGGATGTCGAGCAGATAGGGCCGTCCCTCCACATTGGCGCGCTTGGCGCGGGACAGCGCCTCCTGCACCTTGGCCGGATCGGTGACCAGCTCGCCCTCCACCCCGTAGCCCGCGGCGGCCTTGGCGAAATCGACGTCGGGGCTGCCGTTGTAGCAGGTCATGTCCAGCCCGACCCTGGATTGCTGGCCGCCGATCAGGCTCCAGATCCGGTTGCGCTCGTTGTTGTAGGCGCGGTTGTTGATCACGAGGTTCGTCACCGGCGCAGAATAGCGCGCCTGGCTCCACAGCGGTTGCGGGCCGCTGAACATCGCCCCGCCATCGCCGGTCACCGACACCACCGGCCGATCCGGCTGCGCCAATTTGGCACCGAATGCCGCGCCCTGCGCCCACCCCAATATGTTCGGGCCGGTGGAGATGTAAGTCTTCCCATCATTGCCGCCGAAGGTCATGAACGGGTCCATGTTGCGGCCCGAATCGCATTCGGAGACGTAGATCGTGTCGCGCTCCAGTCCCTTTTCCAGTTCGGATCCCAGCCGTTCCATGGTGATCGAACTGGCGCTGTCGCGTTCCTTGGCCATGATGTCGCGCATCTTGGCGACGCCGGAGGTGTAGTCCGCCACGCGGGCCGCGCGGGCATCGGCGATGGATTTGAGGCGGGCCGGTGTCGCCTGTGCCTTCACGGCGGCGATGATGTCGGCGAGGCCGAGTTTGATGTGCGAGACGATCGGCAGATCGATCGGCCAAGCCCGCGCCAACGCGGTCGGGTCGCTGCGCATCGAGATTGTGCTGCCGGTCTTGTAAGTCCGCTCGCTCATCGAATCGCCGACGACGAAATGCACATCAACTTCACCTGGGAAGCCCATCTGGCGCAGATAGGAGCCGATGAACAACGGATCGCGTGTGGGAAACGGCTTGGACCAATTGGCCAGCGCCGAGCCCCAGCCGATGGTGACCGGCAGGCCGAGCAGATGGGCGAGTTCCAGCAGTTCCGGCTGTGCCTGTGCTGTGGTGATCTCGTCACCGGCGGAGAGCAGCGGGTTCTTCGCCTCGATCAGCATCTTCGCGATGGCGTCGACGTCCTTGGCATCCGGGCGGATGCGCATCGGCACGTTGAACAGGCTGCCGTCATAGATTTCGGCGGTCACGGTGGCGCGCAGCAGATCATCCGGGATCGACAGGAACACCGGACCGGCGGGCGTGGTGGTGGCGAATTTCATCGCTCGGCGCAGCACGTCGGGAATGCCTGCGGCGTTTTCCGCCAGCCAGAGCCATTTGGTGATGGGGGCCACCATCGATTCCTGATGATCATAATCCTGCCCGCCATCGCGCCCGGCGAAATCGGTGCCGAAGGCTGCAACCGTGAGCAGAACTGGGATGTGGTCCTTCCAGGAATTGACCAACTGCGTCATGCCATTGGGCAGGCCGACATTGGCGATGTGCGCCACACCCATCTTGCCGGACAACCGCGCATAGCCGTCGGCCATCGCGACAACGGCCCCTTCATGCACGCCCTTGATCAATTGAATTTCCGGAATATCGACCGCAGCATCGTAAAACGGTGCGTCGCCAGTCGACGGGTTGAAGAAGACATACTCAACGCCTGCCGCCTTCAATTGCTGCATGTAGAGCATGCCGCCATTGCCGGTCACTGAGCGCACCGCATTGGGCACCGCCGCCTGGGCTGGTGTCGGCGTGAAGCTCTCGACGAAGGTTTTGGCGGCCGCCACCGTCATGCCGGCCGAGGCGAGGCCTCGCATCAGTTTGCGGCGCGAAATGCCGTTATCGAGATATTTTTTGACAAGCTCTTTCATCGCTCTGCCTCCCCCCGGTGGCTCAGTTTTTTGCTTTATCGCTTGATCATACGTTAGGCACGCATATCAGCCGCCGCAAGTGACGTCGCACCGCAATCCGATCTTCATAGATTGTTCATGCTGTGGACCTGGA
>CAITEF010000385.1 GCA_903891315.1 uncultured Rhodospirillales bacterium
CTTGAACCTTTTCGGTTCAATCTGATCGGGGCTAAGTTGCTCTAATCGACCACCCCAACCCGTGCCCCTTTGGTGGCAAACGCCACCGAGGCGGGCACGGCGTAATTGTCCAGCACCAAATTCGCCAGCACCGAAGTTCCGACGATCACCACAAGGGCGAGCAGCATCATTTTCATCGTCTGATCCCCCTATTCCGCCGCGTGCGGCTGAATGGTGCCCTTTTTCATCTCTTCCTCGACCCAAAGGTCGTGATGCGCGCGCGCCCAGTTGAGATCGACCTCACCGGTCTTCATCGCGTCAATCGCCCCCTCCATGCCGACCGAGCCGATATAAATATGGCTCAGCATGACCGCCATCATCAGCAGGGCGAGGCCGCCATGGATCACCTGGATAAGCTGCATGCCGGCGATATCCGTCACGCTGAACGGGAACAGCATCGCCAAACCGCTCAGCGACAGGCAGGTGCCGAACAGCACGACAATCCAAAACACCGCCTTCTGGCCACCGTTGAACTTCCCGGAAGGCGGGTGTTCGTGGCCGATCAAGCCGCCGCCCTTGGCAAACCACTCGATGTCGCGCGGATGCGGAATGTTGTGCCGCAACCACACCAAGATCATCAGCACCACGCCCATCATGAACGGGAAGGCGACGAAGTTGTGGCTGTATTTCAGCCAGGCTGACAGCGTCGAGAAATTCTCATTGCCGAGCAGCGGCAACAACACGATGCGTCCGGCCACATTGTTCAGCCCGGATATCGCGAGGATGCACCAGGAAAACGCGGTCAGCCAATGCATGAACCGCTCAAAGGCAGGGAAGCGCAGGATCACCTGCGCGCCACGGCCACCCTCGATCATCACGCGGCCACGGATCAGGCGGAACAGCAGCAGCAACCCGATCATGCCCGGCACGGCGGCGGCGGCAATCCAGATCTGGGTGCCGCGACGATAATCGCGGAACCAGCGACCATTTTCCTGCACCAGCACGGCCGATTTGGCGTCCGGAATGATGACCCGGCCGACCAGTGGTGCCGAGCCCAACACTTCGCTCTCATGCACCTCGGCCTTGTCGGTGTTGAAACCGGTGGTCGGGGTGGCGGGGCGGTCGGCGTTTTGGGCGAGGACACTATTTGTCGTCATTGCGAGGAGCAAAGCGACGAAGCAACCCAGCAGCCGCACGCGCGGCCTGCGCGAGAGAGAATCAAACATTGATCGTCTCCTGATAGGCAGTGTTCCAACCCCAAGCACCCGAGCCATAGCCGCGCGTCTTCACCCGCTCGCTATAGATCGCGGCAATGATCTCGCCGTCACCAGCCAAGAGAGACTTGGTCGAGCACATCTCGGCACACAGCGGCAGCTTGCCCTCGGCCATCCGGTTCGCCCCGTATTTGGCGTATTCCGCCGCCGATCCATCGGCTTCGTCGCCACCGCCCGAGCAATACGTGCATTTGTCCATCTTGCCGCGCGCGCCGAAATTCGTCGTTTTCGGATATTGCGGTGCGCCGAACGGGCAGGCGTAGAAACAATAACCGCAGCCGATGCACAGATCCTTGTTGTGCAGCACGACGTGATCGGCGGTGGTGTAGAAGCAATCCACCGGGCAGACAGCGGCGCAAGGCGCGTCGTTGCAATGCATGCAGGCCATTGACACCGAGCGCTCGCCCGGCTTGCCGTCATTGATGGTGACAACACGCCGACGGTTGATGCCCCACGGCACCTCGTTGGCGTTCTTGCACGCGGTGACGCAGGCGTTGCATTCGATGCAGCGATCAGCGTCACAGAGGAATTTCATGCGGGCCATAATGGTGTCTCCCTCAGGCCAGTGACGCGGCGATTTGGCACAGCGTCACCTTGGTCTCCTGCATCGCAGTGACCGGATCATATCCGTAGGTGGTCAGCGCGTTCACACTCTCTCCGAGCACATACGGATCCGCCCCCTTCGGGTAGCGGCTGCGCAAATCCTCGCCCATGAAGAAGCCGCCAAAATGGAACGGCATGAACGCAATGCCCGGGCCGACCCGCTCGGTGACCAGCGCCTTCACACGGGCTTTCGACTTGCTCTCGGCGCCAGTCACCCAGACCATCTGCCCATCTTTGATCCCGCGCGCGGCGGCATCCTGGGTGTTGATCTCGACGAACATGTCCTGCTGCAACTCAGCCAGCCACGGGTTCGACCGGGTTTCCTCGCCGCCGCCTTCGTATTCCACCAAGCGGCCGGAGGTGAGCACGATGGGGAATTGCTTGGCGATCCCGGCATCAACTGCGCGCTTCTGCACGGTCGCACCGATATTGGTCAGGCGGAAACTCTTGAAGTCCGGCAGCGTCGGGTATTGCGCCACGAATTCCGGCCTGTTGGTGTAGATCGGCTCGCGATGCGTCGGGATCGCGTCCGGCAAGCCAAACGCGTTGGCGCGGGCCTTGGCGTTGCCGTACGGCACCACGCCGTGGCTGAGGCACACCCGCACAATGCCACCGGACAGATCGGTCGACCACGACACACCAGCCGGGTTCGCCCCACCCACCTTGTTGATCACCGCCATCTCGGCCTCGGTCAATTCGGTGTCCCAGCCGAGCTTCTTCAGCACGGCCATGGTGAATTCCGGATAGCCGTCCTTGATCTCCGAACCCAGCGAGTAGCTGCCCTCGGCGAGTAGAGTCTTGCCGTCCTTCTCCACACCGAAGCGCGCGCGGAACGTGCCGCCGCCGTCTTTCACGTGCAGATTGGTGTTGTAGAGAATATGCGTGCCGGGATGCTTGGACTCCGGCGTGCCCCAGCACGGCCACGGCAATCCGTAGAAATCACCATCCACCTCGCCCCCCTTGGCGCGCAGGGTGACGATGTCGAACTTGTCCTGATTGGCCATATGCGCCTTCAGCCGCTCCGGCGACTGGCCGGTGTAACCGGTGGACCAAGCGCCGCGGTTGATCTCGCGCAGGATCGATTCCGAGGATGGGTTCTGGCCGCTCACTTCGATGTTCTTGAACATCTGCTCGGCAAAACCGAGTTTGACCGCGAGGCGATAGATCACCTCGTAATCGTCCTTGCTCTCCCAGATCGGCTTGACCACCCGATCCGACCACTGGATCGAGCGGTTGGACGCGGTGCGGCTGCCGCTGGTTTCAAACTGCGTGCAGATCGGTAGCAGATAGGTGCCGTTCTTGCGCTCGGAGATCACCGCAAACGTCGTCGGATGCGGATCGGCGACGACCAGAAGATCCAGCGCTTCGAGGCCCTTCACCATCTCCGGCATGCGGGTGACGGTGTTGCCGCCATGGCCGAACACCATCATGCCGCGGATCGGGTTGCGCTGCGCAATCTCGCCCGGCTTGGCCAGCACGGCGTCGAACCAGCGCGTGGTGGGCACGCCCGGCGTCTCCATCATCGCTTTGCTGTCAAAGCGGCTGAGCAGATAGTCGTAGGGCACTTCCCACACGCGCGACCAATGCCGCCACGCGCCCTCAACGAGGCCGTAATAGTAAGGCAGCGAAGTGACATCGAGTCCGGCATCCGTGGCACCCTGCACGTTGCAATGGCCACGGAAGATGTTGGCCCCGGTTCCCGGAGCACCCACGTTGCCGGTGGCGAGCAGCAGGATGCAGTAGGCGCGCACGTTGGCGGTGCCGACGGTCTTCTGCGTCGCGCCCATGCACCAGATCAGCGTCGCCGGCTTCTCATGCGTCATCATAAAGGCAACGCGTTTGAGCTGCTCGCCATTCACGCCGGTCAGCTTCTCCACCACGTCCGGCGGATATTTCGCCACTTCCTTGCGGATATCGTCCATGCCGTAGACGCGTTGGGCGATGAAATCCTTGTCCTCCCAACCATTCTCGAACACATGCCAGAGCATGCCGTAGATGGTGGGGATGTCGCTGCCCGGACGAATGCGGATGTAGTCGGTCGCGTGCGCCGCCGTGCGGGTGAAGCGCGGATCGATCACCACGAGATTCGCGCGGTTCTGCTCCTTGCCCGCCAGCACATGCTGCAGCGAGACCGGATGCGCCTCGGCCGGATTGCCGCCCATGATCACCATGGTCTTGGCATTGCGGATATCGTTGTAGGAATTCGTCATCGCGCCATAGCCCCAGGTGTTGGCAACACCGGCGACCGTGGTGGAGTGACAGATGCGCGCTTGATGGTCGACCGAGTTGGTCCCCCAGAAGGCGGCGAATTTGCGGAACAGATAGGCGCCCTCATTGGAGAACTTGGCGCTGCCGAGCCAGAACACCGAATCCGGCCCCTGCTCTTCGCGAATCTTGGCAAGCTTGGCCGAGATCTCGTCAATTGCGGTGTCCCACGAAATCTTCTGCCACTCGCCATTGACCAGCTTCATCGGGCTGCGCAGACGCCGCGTGCCCTTCACCAACTCACGCACCGACGCCCCCTTGGCGCAATGCGAGCCACGGTTGATCGGGCTGTCAAAGGCAGGCTCCTGCCGCACCCAGACATCGTTCTGCACCTCGGCGATCACCGAGCAGCCGACCGAGCAATGGGTGCAGACGGATTTCACCGTCTTGACCGGGATTTTCGGATCGATGGCGGCGGCCTCAGCCTTCTTCACCGAGCCGAGCGGCAGACCGGCCACACCGGCGGCAGCAGCACCGATACCGGCGCGGCGCAGCAGCGTGCGGCGGTCAAGCTGGCTGGCGGCGACATCGCCAAGCATCGTCTGCAGGCGGGATTTCTGGGCGACAGCGTCGCGGCGTTTGATCAGCATGATACGGGTCCGATCAATAACGGTTCACACGGTAGAACTGCTTGATGTGCTCGCTTTCGGTGTAATGCGAGCCCGCCTTGCCCTTGGCGGGCGTGACGGCAGCGGCCTGTTGCGGGGCTGCGATCAGCGAGGCGGCAGCGGCGGTGGCGCCAAGGCCGATTGAGGTGAAGAAGCCGCGCCGCGAGGCGGGCTTTTCGATCTGGTCCGGGGTCTTGCGATCCATGACGTTCTCTCCGTTCAGGCCGACAGGGCCAAGGCCTGGGTTTCAAGGTCGATCAGCGCCGCCGCGAGGCGTGCGACAGATCGGTAGACATTCGCACTCTCGGCGCGCGCCATGTCGGCGAACAGCCGGGCGGACCAGCGTTCGATATGGCGGTGGAAGAAATCGGCGGTGTCCTGTCCCGAACGGATCAGGGCTGCCATGATCTCGAACAGGAAGGCGATGTGATCCTCCGGCTCGCTCAGCCCCTCGGTGCGCACGAAGCCGAGCCGGGCGAGATCAGCGCGGACCTCGGCAAGTGGACGTTCATGGACGAAACCGGTGAGGTAGTAGGAGGCATAGGGCAGAATCTCGCCGCCGGTCACACCGATCAGCAAATTGAAA
>CAITEF010000386.1 GCA_903891315.1 uncultured Rhodospirillales bacterium
CGGCGGCCTGCTGCGGCAGGCGGTGGCCGCGGCCGAATTGCTGCTGCCGCATGGTCTGGTGGCCAAGACCGCCGGGCGCGATCCGGCGGCGATGCATGAGTTCATCGCTGACGGCACCGATCTTGCGCATGGCCTGCCGGTGATCCTGCTCGTCGATGGCCGCAGCGCCAGTGCGGCCGAAGTGCTGGCGGCCGCCTTGGCCGATCAGCACCGCGCTGTCGTCGTCGGCAGCGCCACGCTTGGCAAGGGCCTCGTGCAGACCATTCTGCCGCTGCCGGATGGTGGGGCGCTGGCATTGACCTGGAGCCGGGTTCTGGCCCCGTTGGGCTGGCCGTTGCAGGCCTTGGGCGTGATGCCGCAGGTCTGCACGAGTCTGGGCGAGGACAATCTGCGTCGCCAACTCGGCGAACTCGCGCAGAACCGTCAGCCGATGCAGCGCGCGATCAACCGCAACCGCGAGGCCCGCCCGCCGCTGCTGCCCGCCGAAGTGCTGGAAATCCGCAATGCCTGCCCGGCCTCGGAGGGGCGCGACACCGACCTGGTGGCGGCAAAATACCTCACCGACACGCCCGCCGCCTATGACGCGGCCCTGCTGCGCGCACCAATCACGCCCTGAAAGGATTCCCCTCTTGACGCGAGAGGGCGCTGTCGCCATTTTCCGCGTCCTTCGAGAGGTTTTTTGACATGGCCAAGACGAACACCGTCCAGATCAAACTCGTGTCCACCGCCGACACCGGGTATTTCTACGTCACGAAGAAGAATGCGCGCGCCCAGACCGGCAAGCTTGAATTCAACAAGTATGACCCGGTTGCGCGCAAGCACGTCGTGTTCAAGGAAGCCAAGATCAAGTGATGGCTGCGGCCCTGATTGGGCCGCGCTGGCTTGATGGTTCTGCAAGATCATCGCGTGGCAGGGGCCTTCCCTGCCACGTTGTTTTTGTTGGAGCGGGTTGGACTGCGATTGGCTGAAATCGGGTCCCGTGCCGTCCTCAGCCTTCCGTCACCCTGAGCGAAGCGTCAGGGAGTTAAATTGGCGGCACCAGGTGTGCTGTCAACATCAGACAATCACGATCTAAACCAATTCCGGCACCCGGTCGCGCGCAACAGCTGGCCGTGGCGGCAGTTGCGGGATCAGGCAATCCGGCAATTGCTTCGGTGCGGATGGCAGCGGCGGGAGCGGCTTGGGCTCGGCTGGCTCATCCCCGCCCCTGGCCCCGCGTCCCGGGCGGCGCAGCGCGATCAATTCATGCACCGCCAAAGCCAACGGCACGCCGAAGGTGAGAACACCGCTCAGGAACACGAATTGCCCGCCACTGAGCATCGGTGCCTCCAAAAGATCTTGATCAGATCACGCAGTTTTCATTGCAGATAACCCCTGCCACATGTTTAGCTTGGGATGCGGATGGGAATTTCAAGCGGAGCCTTGGCGATGCTGTTGAAAACATTGACGCGCCTGGCCATCGGAATGCTGGTTTTGATCGGCGGCGGCATGCACCCCGCCAACGCGTTCACGGCGCTGCCGCCCTTGCTCGAACTGTCGATGCCGAACCCGTCGCATTGCGGCGCTTCGACATTCGACGTCTATACGGGCCTCTCGGCAGACAACAACGCCTCCTATGCCACCTCGGTGGATATCAGCAATCCGCTCCTGCCCACGATGGCGGTGAGTGGGACGAGCTTCAATTTCTTCTGGGGGTTTGTTGATCACGATTGCGGCGGTCCCGGCACCTATGGTGCTGCGGTCAACACGTTTGCCGTGGCGACGACAGGCACCACTGGCCAGCTCACCCTGACCGATCACGTGCCGGACGCCTATGTCGGCAACACGGATATCGGCCCCTACACCTACACAATCGGCACCATCAACGTGCTGAAATATGCCGGCAACGGCTTTGTGCCTGCGACGGTGATCAATCTGAACTTCGTGCAACAGGATTTCGTCGGCATTGGCAACAACGGCGATACTGTCACCGGGATCGACTTCACCTTCAATCTGGGCCAAGACCCGCCGGTGCAGGTACAATCGCAATACACCTTGCCCGGCGCGCGGTCGCCGGTGAGCTTCAGCCTCGCGCCGGAACCAGCCAGTCTTGTGGTGTTCGGCTCCGCGATGGCCGGTTTGTTGGCGAGACGCCGCAGGAAGAGTTGAAATTCGGCACGCCGCGAATGACCGATCACCTGAGCGTGGTCGGCGACTCCCGCCCACGGCCTCGAACGCGCGTCGTATTTCCGTAGAGCATGATGGATTTGGGGCGAACCGACAAAATTCCGCCATTGCAAGCGCAGCGCAGCAATTCATCGCGATGCAGCCAGTGGCGCGATGGATTGCTGTGCTGCGCTTGCAATGACGGTTTGAGGTGGACAAGTTGTGGGCGAATTTCGGCCCAAACTCATCATGCTCTCAAGCCGCACGCACTTCACGCAGGAACCCCGCAACATGCGCGCGAAGTGTCGCCCCGTTCTGCGACAACTCGCTGGCCGAGGCGAGAACTTGCGTCGCAGCAGCCCCGGTCTGCTGTGCGGCCTCGCTGACGCTTGAGATGTTGCCCGACACCACCTGGGTGCCACGCGCAGCCTCCAGCACGTTGCGCGAAATCTCCTGTGTCGCCAGCCCCTGCTCTTCCACCGCCGAGGCAATTGATGATGCTGTCTCGTGGACCTTGCCGATCGTCTCGGCGATCCCGCTGATGAAGCGCGCGGAGGTCTGTGTGGCTTCCTGGATGGTTTTGATCTGCGAGGCGATTTCGTCGGTCGCGCGGGCGGTCTGATTGGCCAGCGCCTTGACCTCGGAGGCAACGACAGCAAAGCCCTTGCCCGCATCGCCCGCCCGTGCGGCCTCGATGGTGGCGTTGAGTGCCAGCAGATTGGTCTGGCCTGCGATGTCGCTGATGATGCTCACCACGTCGCCGATCTTGTCCGCTGCCGCGGTCAGCCCACGCACCTGCTCGTTGGACATCGTCGCCTGACGCACACTCTCCTGGATCATCGCACTTGCCCGCGTGACTTGTTGCGCGATTTCCCGGATTGAGGCCGAAAGCTGCTCGGTGGCGGCAGCCACCGTCTGCACGTTCTGTGTGGCCAACTCGGAGGCCTCGGCGACGGTGGCCGATTGCCGCGTGGTCTCGCCCGAGGTGGCGGCCATCGACTGGGCGGTGGATTGCAACTGCGTCGCCGCTGCGGCCACACTCTCGACGATCCCGCCGACGCTGGCCTCGAATTTTGCGGCCAGCTCCTGCATCGCCTGACGGCGCTGCGTCTCGGCATGTTGCTTTTGAATGTCCTGATCGTCGCGCAGATGATTGGCGTCGATCATGTGCTCCTTGAAGATCTGCACCGATTTGGCCATCACACCCAACTCGTCTGACCGGCTGAGGCCGGGGACAGCGTGGGCAAGATCGCCCCCCGACAATCGATGCATGGCGGCACCCAGCGTGGTCAACCCGCCGGCGATATCCCGGTTGATGCGCCATGCGACCAGCGTGATGAACACCAGGATCAGCGCGCCGATCCCGCCTTGCCGCAACAAGGCGGCGTGAAACTCGGCTTCGAGGTCATCGGTATAGGCACCGGCCAGAAGATAGCTCTGCCACGGTGCAAACCGGGCGACATAGGCCACCTTGGACAGCAAGGCGGTCTGGCCCGGCTTGGCGAAGTAGTAGGAGATCACACCGTCATCCGCGCCGCCCTTCAGCACCTCTGCCGCGAGTTCGGGGACGGTTTTGCCGTCGGCTGAGGCGGCGGTGGAGGGTTTGTTCTCCCGATTCGGATCGGCCCCGTGGACGCGAATAACCCCGTCCATCCCGGACAAGGTCAAATAGCCGTCCCCATGATCGAAGCGCATGGCATGGCCATATTGCCGCATGGACTCCAGCGCCTGATCATAAGTGAGCTTGCCGGCGCTGACCTGGGCCTGAAGTGAGGCCGCGTAGCTGCGCGCGCTCTGCACCACGGCGCGCAACTTGTCGATCCGGTCGTCATACATGCGCTGCTGCATCGTGGCCGCACCCACCGCCACGGCGATTGTCACGCCGATGGCGGCCAGCCCCATCAGCAACGACAATTTGGTTCGCAGCGAAAGACGAGAAAGACCGAACATGGGGGCGCTCCTGCCGCACGCCACGGTTCACCGCCTATCGGTGCGCCGGGCCCCCATGCCTACAGGAAGATAGCTAACAGCTGATGAATCCAGACCGCGCGATCGGTCAGCCCGCTGCGACGGAGACGCGAACGCCGTGCTCGCCATTGGCCAGCGGCACCATCTCCAGCACCAACCGATTCTCGGCGCCCCAGGCGACAAAGGCCTGCCAGATCGGGTGGGCGACATCCTCGGCCTGGCGCACATCCAGATGCGCGCCCTTGAAGCCGTCGAATTCGCGCGCGACAGGGAACGGCTTGAGAGATTCGATGCCGGGGCGGCCCTTGCGGACGCGGGCAAAGCGGGCGATCTGCACGGTGATGGCCGATTTCAGCTCGTTGAAATGCGCCTCGGCCCGCGGGATGCGGTTGGCCAGACGCTCGGCCTCCTCGCGCGCCACGCGGGCCTTCATCGCCTGCACATAGGCCGCCTGCTTGCTGGTGACTGTCGTCTTCTGTTTCTCAAGACGGTCTTCTAGCTTGTCGAGCATGAAATCTC
>CAITEF010000387.1 GCA_903891315.1 uncultured Rhodospirillales bacterium
CATCGGCGCGGATGAACTCGGCTTCGGTGCCGATGGCGCGCAATTCAGCGGCCAGGGCGTGGCCCGCCTCGTCGCGGCGGCCGGAGACGACGACCTTGGCACCATTCTGGGCGAAGGCCAGCGCGGTGGCGCGACCGATGCCGGTGAGTGCGCCGGTGATGAGAACGATTTTCTGGGTCATGGAAACTCTCCTTTGGGTAGTCGGTTGATGACCCAGAATATGATTGGTTCTGAAAGGCCTCAGTAGCCATGACATCCGACTAGGATATAATCCGCACAGGAATGAGAAGGCGCGTGCGATGGACCGGCTGCAGGTGATGGAGACGTTTGTTCGTGTGGTCGAAACCGGCAGTTTTTCGGCCGTGGCACGGGAGAGTGGGGCGACACAGGGGGCGATCAGCAAGCAGGTGGCCGCCCTGGAGCGGCTGCTGGACGTGCAGTTGCTTTCGCGCACCACGCGCTCGCTGGCGCTGACCGAGGAGGGCGAGCGATATTTCGAGCAGGTACGCCGATTGGTGGGCGAGATTGCCGAGGCGGAGAGCGAACTCAAGCGCGGCCATCGCCAACTTACCGGCTGGCTGCATGTGGCCGCTCCCGGCGCGTTCGGGCGGCTGAAGCTGATGCCGTTGGTTGAGAGTTTTCTCGCCGAGCATGAGGCGGTGAAGATTGATTTGCGGCTGGATGACGGATTTGCCGATCTGGTCGAGCAGGGAATCGATGTGGCGGTGCGAATCGGGCAGCTCACCGATTCTTCGATGATCGCGCATCGAATCGGCCAATCAGCCCGCGTGGTCTGCGCCCATCGTGATCATTTGCGCCGCCTGCGCCCTGGCCTTGGATTGCCGCGCTTGCCGGAGGATCTGCTGGCGCATGAATGCATCGTCTACACCCAACTCGTCACCCGCAACGCCTGGACCTTCACCGCAGGGCCGGGCGCGTCCGAACCGGTGGGGACTGAGCGCACGGTGCGGGTCAGCGGGCGGGTGCAGGCCAACACCACCGAGATTCTGCGCGACTGCGTGCTGCGCGGCCTGGGCCTGACCTATTCTGCGAGTTGGCTGCTGGGGGAGGAGATTGCGTCGGGGGAGGTGCAGGTTCTGCTGCCGGATTGGCAGCCCACGCCGATGCCGATTCATCTGGTCAGCCCGCCTGCGCGACGCAATTCCGCCAAGGTGCGGGCGTTTGTCGAGCATGTGCGGCAGAATTTGAAAAGATGATCAGGAAACTGGTGGAGCTGAGCGGGATCGAACCGCTGACCTCTTGAATGCCATTCAAGCGCTCTCCCAACTGAGCTACAGCCCCAACTGTCCGCGCCCTGTTTGGGTCAGGGCGGCTCCCGTCTCTTGGGAGGCGGCGGTATAGACCTGTCGGATCAGGTGATCAAGAGGGTGACATGTGGCGACCAGCAGATGAGGCCGAGGCGTGTTCGGAGGCGACGGCGCTGCTGGAATATCGGCGGGCGACGCGCCGACTGCCTGCTCTCAC
Organism: uncultured Rhodospirillales bacterium; assembly: GCA_903891315.1. Taxonomy (GTDB): domain Bacteria; phylum Pseudomonadota; class Alphaproteobacteria; order Acetobacterales; family Acetobacteraceae; genus CAIQQQ01. The sequence continues at coordinate 1,486 of CAITEF010000387.1, forward strand.
GCCCGCCGACATGGCGGCGTGGCAGCGTGAGCAACCGGGCGAATATGCTGCAATGATCGCGGAAATCCGCGGTGTTCAGACCGAAAGCGGGGCCAATGCGGAGACCAAGGCGGCGGGCACGTCGTCATTCGGGCAGGGCTTGCCGAACAGATAGCCCTGCATGATGTCGCAGCCCTCGGCGACCAGAGTGGCGAGCTGGGTTGGCGTCTCGATCCCTTCAGCGACCGTTGCGATGCCCAGACTTGCGCCCAGCGCGGAGATCGCGCGCACAATCGCTTCCGACTCGGTCTCGGGCAGGCCGCGCACGAAGGATTGGTCGATCTTCAGCTTGTCGAACGGGAAGCTGCGCAGATAGCTCAATGAGGAATAGCCGGTGCCGAAATCGTCGAGCGCGATGCCCGCGCCGAGTTCGCGCAGCGCGTGCAGGGTCGATTTGGTGCGCTCGTCGTCCATCAGGCGCAGCGACTCGGTGATCTCCAGCTCCAGACGCAGCGGATCAAGCCCGGAGCGTGCCAGCGCGTTGGCGACGACGGTCTCAAGCCCCGGGCCGGGGCCGGGGAGGAATTGCAGCGGCGAGAGATTGACGGCGACTTTCACCTTTTGTGGCCATTTCGCGGCCTGCGTGCAGGCGGTGCGCAGTGCCCAAGCACCGATTTCGCCAATCAGCCCGAGTTCCTCGGCCAGTGGCACGAACACGCCGGGCGAGACGAAGCCGCGTTCGGGGTGTTTCCAGCGCAGCAGCGCCTCGAAGCCGGTGACGCAATGGCGGCTGACCGAGACCAGCGGCTGGTAGTAGAGCGAGAGCTGGCCGGCGGAGAGGGCGGCGCGCAGATCCATCTCCAGCGCGTGACGGGCCTGGGCGCGGCGGTCCATGTCCGGCGCGTAGAGCAGCACCCGTGCCGCCCCGTCCTGTCCGGCGCGGGTGAGCGCGAGGCTGGCATTGCGCAACACCTCGGCCACGGCCTCCTCGGCGGCGGTGGCGGGTTCGTCGAGATCGATGTCGCGGGTGGCGATGCCAATCCGGGCAGTGGGAAGCAGGCTGCGGCCATTGACGCGCAACGGGGCGTGCACCGCGTCAGCGACGCGTTTGGCCAGACGGGCCGCGAGATCGGGGTTGGCCGGGGCGAGTTGCAAGATGGCGAATCCGGCACCACGCAGATGCGCCACGATGTCGGTCTGCCGCACACAGGCGCCGAGCCGCTCACCGATCCGGCGCAGCAATTCATCGCCTGTGGCGTGACCGGCGGTGTCGCAGAGATCCTGGAACCGCTCGATTTCGAGGCAGAGCAGATTGAAGCCGCAACCGCGGCGTTTCTGCCAGGCGGTCTGCATCGCCTCGATCAGGGCTGCGCGATTGGGCAGGCCGGTGATGCTGTCATGCCGCGCCAAATGCGCCGCCCGCTCGGTGGCGGCGACGCGGGCGGTGATGTCTTCATAGGTGCAGACCCAGCCGCCATCCGGCATCGGCTCCCAATGCACCGAGAGCAGCCTCCTGTCGGCCAGATGCTGCTCGAAGGCGCAGGCGACCCCATGCGCCAGCCGCGACCGGGTGGCGGCGAGCGCCTCCGCCGGACTGCAGCCGGGATGGTTGCCCAGCGCCACCGAATGGGTGATCACCTGGGCAAGCGTGGCACCGGGGCGGACGATATCGGGGTCGAAGCCGAACAGAGCGCGCAGGCGGCGGTTGCACAGCACCACGCGCAGATCGGCGTCGAGCATGATCAGCCCGTGCGGCATGGTGTGCAGTGCTGCGTCGAGCCGCGCGTGAGTCTCTTCCAGCTCCTGACCACGCAGTTCGATCTCCGCCATGTCGAGACGGAACATCTCCAGCGCCTGCAACTCGGCCTCCAGCAGGGCGGATTCCGGCAGCTTGGGCGGCGTGGGGCGTTGCCGGATCTCCTTCACAAATCCGGCCAGCCGGGCGAGCATGGGGGGAGGGGGATGATCGCTGTGTGATATGTGTCTCATGCAGCGAGACATAGCGCAGCGATTCTTGCCAGATCGTTAATCGCGGCGGCGAGATTTTTCGCCGGTCGACTTCACCATCTCTTTACCAAATTGGGGCGAAATACGGCAAAATCCGACACATATCAGCCATCAAGGGCTGGCAGACTGTTTTCATGGTTGGAAGAGATTTCCGGCCGGTGGAAGGAGCGCCTCGCATGACCGAGATGGTTGAATATTCCACTCCCGCCCGGCGCCCTGCCCAGATTGGGGCGCATGAGATCGAGATCCAGCGCGCCACGATGGCCGCCAATGGTGCGATGGGCGGTGCCTGGGGCGAGTTCCTGCGCAAGGTGCTGCCGCCGATTGCGCCGCAGCCGACGCTGCGGCTGGTGCGGATCGCGCGGGCCTGAGGCTGGAGACTGAGACTGAGACCGAGTCTGAGACTGAGACTGAGACTGAGACCGAGAGGACTTCCGATCCTCGGGCAAACGCGGCAAGCTCGCCCCAAGACGATCACAGGGGGGGCTGATGTGTGAACCCGAATGGCCGCAGCCTGGGCGAACCCGCTTCATTGTGCCACCGCCGGTGGGGCTGCATGGCACCGGGATGGTCGACCCTGAGCCGGAGATGTTGCGCAGCCTGGACGCGCAGCATGTGATGATGATGGGCGACAACCCGGCGCTGAAGCGGTTCCCGAAAGCCCCGACGCTGCTGGATTTCTTCCATCTGCGCTTCCCCGACATCACGTTTCGCCATTTGCTGACCAGCGCCCAGCGCGCGATGGAGGCGGGTGAGAGCGAGACGGTGATCATGGCCTGCCTGCTGCACGACATCGCCAATGGCCTGCTGATCCGCTCCGATCACGGCTATTGGGGCGCGCAGATGGTGGCCCCCTATGTGAGCGAGGAAGTCGCCTGGGCGGTGCAATATCATCAGGCTTTGCGCTATTTCGCCGATGAGACAGTGGGCTACAAATACCCCGACAGCTATCTGCGCTTCTTCGGCCCGGATTACGTGCCACCGGATTATATCCGCCAGGATGCCGAGCTGGCGCGCAACCATCGCTGGTATATCACGTCGCGCAAGGTGACGATCTACGACATCTATTTCTTCGACAACTCGCCGACGCCAGACCCCGAAATATTCACCGACCTGATCGCGCGCAATTTCCGTCAGCCGGAGCAGGGGTTGGGGTTTGACGGCTCGCCGGTGGCCCATATGTGGCGGACGGCGATTTGGCCGAATAATTTTTTGTAGAATTGGGTGCGTCATTGCGAGGCCCGCCAGGGCCGTCGCAATCCATTGAGGGCGTGGATCTCGCTCTGTGACATCGATGGATCGCGACGCTTCGCTCGCGATGACGGGATTTTTATGATTAATTTCCGATTTTTTACGTTGACGGCCAGCCTTCGGTCATGGTCTATGCTGCCCGATGGATCTCGCCCCGTCACACTCTGCGCCTGACATCACCGCTCGTTTGCGGATGATTTTGGCTGGGCTGCGGTCTTTGATGGGGTATTGGGGGCTGGATGGGCAAATCGCCATTCTGCTCTACAATCGGACTGGCCAGATCTTCGGGCGTCTTGACCGGATGCTGGTGCGGTTTCGCGCCGGCAAGTTGCGCATGGGCCAGCCTCGGCAAGGTGCGGTTCGGCGCGGCGGTGCCAAGGCGGGTCGTGGACCCGCCCTACCGCGGAAATTTGGCTGGATCGTCGGTGTGGGCGGGTTTCGGGCGGTGGGGTATCGCTCCCAACTGGTCCATCTGCTGACGACCGAGTCTGAGATGGTGGCGATACTGGAGAACTTCCCGCAAGCGCGGCGCGTGCTGCGGCCCTTGCTGCGGGCGCTGGGGGTTGAGGAATTGCCGTGGGTGGCGACAGCGCCACGCCCGCCCAAACCACGCCGACCGCGCAAGCCGCGCCCGAAGCCGGAGCCGTTCAAGATTCCGCTGCCGCGCGGGGTCATCACCTGGGCGCGACGCGAAAGGCGGCTGGAAAACGCAAAACGGCGTTTGGGCCGGACGTAGAGAGGTGATTCAAACGTTCCGGATAATTATCGAATCGGCTCAGGCCGCTTCACGACGCGGCCTGAGATTCTGCAAACGGTCCAGTATTTTGTCTTCAAGACCCGAGAGTCGCCCCATCGTTTTGTGGAAGCGTCCGACGCCTGCGAGCCTGCGGTCGAGGAATTCCATCGTGGCGGCATCATCCTCGCTGTAGTCGCGCAACCAGTAGAGCAGCGTGGCGCCATAGACGGCGGCGAGCAAAGCGCGCTTGGTGTACCAGCTGAAATCGGACGAGACATCGCCCGCCGCATGCCAGATCGAGTCGATGGTGCGGGCTGCCGAGCGGGCGGCGGTGCGGCCATGTCCGGGCAGGGCCAACAGCGCCAGCGCCCGGCGGATCGCGTCACGATGTGGGCGCTGGCGGATCAGGCGCAGTTCGATCACCCGGCGGACCCGCTTGGTCAGGCCCATATTGTTGAAATCATCCGCCGCCGCGTCGGTTTCCATCAGCCGGTCGGCGAAATCGATATAGGCCTCCACCAACTCGCCGCTGCCGCCGGGGAACAGCAGATCGAGATCGGCGAGTTCCGGATCGGCCTTGCGCAGGGCGGCAATGGTCCAACCATGGTCGGGGACCAGTTCGAGCGCGCGGTTGATTGCGGCATCACGGTCTGGGCTGCGTTCGGGAGGGGTCATGCTGGGTCTCCTGTTGCATATCGCCCGCAATGCGCGCGGGGCGGTCATGCGCCACTCTAGGCTCTTGACGGTAATATAGGGACGCAAAACATTTTGGCGATGGCGACAGGCCGTGTTATATCGCAGCCCTTCCGCCGGGGGAGCCCGTCGCGGAGAATTAGGCACGTCCCGATTGTCGGGGTGTGGATCAGGCAGGAGATGACGGCCAAGTGCAGGTTCTGGTTCGTGACAACAATGTCGATCAAGCGCTCAAAGCGCTGAAAAAGAAAATGCAGCGTGAGGGCATCTTCCGCGAGATGAAGCTCCGCCGCCATTTTGAGAAGCCCTCTGAGCGCCGCGCCCGCGAGGCCGCCGAGGCGGTTCGTCGCGCCCGCAAGATGGAGCGCAAGCGGCTGGAACGCGAAGGCTTCTGAGCCACCACGCCGCCTGATTGCGGCGTTACAGAATTTCGAAACGCCATCATGGGAACCGCCTGGCTTCCTGTGATGGCGTTTTCGCGTCTACGGTGTGCTCCAAGCAAGCTATTGGAGGATATCACATGCAGCCCTGCGACTTCGACGCCGTCACCGCCCGCAGGCTGATCGGCCAGAAAAAACTCTCCTCGGTCGAGCTGGTGCGCTCCTGCATCGAGCGCATCGATGAGGTTGACCACGCGGTCAATGCGATGGTGACGCGCGATTTCGACCGGGCCCTGGTCCGCGCTGCCGCGGCCGACGCTGCCACGATGCGCGGCGATGCGCTGGGTGCGCTGCACGGCCTGCCGATCGGGGTGAAGGATCTCGACGACACTGCGGGCATCCGTACCACCTATGGCAGCGCGCTGTTCGCCGATCATGTGCCGCACGCCGACAATGGCAATGTCGCCCGGCTGAAAGCAGCGGGTGCGATTGTGCTCGGCAAGACCAACACGCCGGAATTCGGCGCGGGAGCCAACACCCGCAACACCGTCTTCGGCGCCACCGGCAACCCGTTTAACCCGCAGAAATCCGCCGCCGGATCCTCCGGTGGCTCCGCTGTGGCGCTCGCCTGCGGAATGGTGCCGCTCGCCACCGGCTCGGATATGGGTGGCAGTTTGCGCAATCCGGCGGCCTATAACGGCGTGGTCGGCTTTCGGCCTTCTGGCGGATTGGTGCCCGCCGAGAAGCGACCGCTGGGGTGGTCGCATCTCGGCGTGCTCGGCCCGATGGCGCGCAATGTGCCGGATCTGTGTCTGATGCTCTCGGCGATGGTGGGCGATGACGCGGGTGACCCGCTGGCCACCACGATTGCCGGACGGCAGGTGCGTCATCCCGCCGATTTCTACCCGCCAGCGTCGATTGATCTCTCTACCATCCGCGCCGCGTTCACGCCGGATTTCGGCTTTGCGCCCACTGAGCGGCATATCCGTCTGGTCTTCGCCGAAAAAACCGCGCAATTCGCCAGCGTGCTCCGCGTGGCCGAGGATGCGACGCCGGATTGCACGGGCATGGACGAGACGTTCGAAGTGCTGCGCGCGATGAATTACATCGCGGCGCATGACGAGAAGGTCCGTCTCACGCCCGACATGGTCGGCCCGAATGTGCGTGCCAATGTGGCAGAGGGTCTTGGCTACGCCCCGCGTGACATCGTGGGCGCGATGAAGCAGCAGACGGTGCTGTATCATCGCTTCCTGGCGTTTTTCGAGCGCTACGACGTGATCATCACACCGACCGTGACGCTCAGCCCACGCCCTTGGGCGGAGCTCTACCCCACCGAGATCGACGGCGTGGCGACCCGTTCATATTTCCATTGGCTGGCGCTCGCCTATGCGGTCACCACGGTGGGGCACCCGGCGGCGTCGCTGCCGGTGGGGCTCGATCAGGCGCGGATGCCGTTCGGATTACAGATCGTCGGCCGTCGCGGCGGGGATGCGCAGGTGCTGGCGGTGGCGGCGGCTTTGGAGCGGATGCTGGGCCAGGATCTGCGGACGGCGCGGCCGGTGCCGGATCGGGTGGCACTGGTGGCCGCACCGCCCATCAGCCGGAGCGAGGGGTTTTTCGAGATGGGGTGAGCGCTAGATCGAATGCAGCCAATTTGTCACCCTGAGCGAGGCGTCAGGGTGACGGGAGGGTGATGGCAGAGCGTGGCTTAGTTTCGGCGATGCGGATTCTACCGAGCCGCCCCCAACGCCCAGGCCAGCACACCCTTCTGGGCATGCAGCCGATTTTCCGCCTCGTCGAACACCACAGATTGCGGCCCGTCGATCACGTCATCGGTGACCTCCTCACCGCGATGGGCGGGGAGGCAATGCATGAAGATCGCATCCGGTGCCGCCTTGGCCATCAGCGCCGCGTTGACCTGATAGGGGGCGAGCATGTTGTGACGATCACCGGCGGTGTCGTCATCGGCCATGCTGATCCAAGTGTCGGCCACCACACAACGAGCTCCGTCGACGGCCTTGGCCGGATCGTCGGTCAGCTCGATCACGGCGCCCTCGCTGCGCGCCCAAGCGATCAGCTTGGCGGGGAGTTTCTCGGCTTCGGGGGTTGCGATGCGCAAGGTGAACTGGAAGCGAGCGGCGGCCTCGATCCAGCTGCGCGCGACGTTGTTGGCATCGCCGCACCAGGCGACGACCTGACCCGCGATGGGGCCACGATGTTCCTCAAAGGTGAGGATATCGGCCATCAGCTGGCAGGGATGCGAGGCGGCAGTGAGGCCGTTGATCACCGGGACCGTCGCATACTCCGCCAGCTCGGTGAGTTTCTGATGCGCGTCGGTGCGCATCATGATCGCGTCGACATAGCGCGACAGCACGCGGGCGGTGTCGGCGATGGTCTCGCCGCGGCCGAGTTGCATGTCCCGCGAGGAGAGCACGATCACGTCGCCGCCGAGTTGGCGCATCGCCACTTCGAAGGAGACGCGGGTGCGGGTGGAAGGTTTCTCGAAGATCAGGGCGAGGGTTTTGCCCGCGAGTGGTCGCGAACTCGTCTCGGCCTGTTTGAACCCCACGGCAATATCGAGCATCCGGCGCAAAGTGGCCGTGTCGAAATCGGCAAGGTCGAGAAAATGGCGGGGGGGTATTGTGACCCCCCCGGTTGCGGTGCCGCCCTGATCAGCCGGGCGGCGCTTCTGGACTGAACTCATTTTGCTGCCATTGTCGCGGCGCTCGGCAGACAACGACGCGCACCGCGCCGCAGCATGTCGAGAGCCTGATCAATATCCGAATCCGTCACCACCAAAGGCGGTGCCAGACGGACCACATTGTCACCCGCGCCGACGGTCATCAAACCTTCGGCGAGGAAGGCATCCTGCACCTGGGTGTTCGGCACATGGCATTTGAAGCCGAGCAACAGGCCAAGCCCGCGCACGTCTTCGAACACGGTCGGGAATTCGGCCACGATGGCTTCCATCCCGGCACGCAGCTTGGCGGCATGTGCCTGGACGCCGTCGAGGAAACCCTCGGCGAGAATCACATCGAGCACCGCATTGGCAGCCGCACAGGCGAGCGGGTTGCCGCCGTACGTCGTGCCATGCGTGCCCGGCGTGAGCGCCTTCGCCACATGTTCCTTCGCCAGCACGGCTCCCATCGGGAAGCCACCGGCAATGCCCTTGGCCGACGACATCACGTCTGGAGTGATCCCCGACCATTGATGCGCGTAGAGCTTGCCGGAGCGGCCCATGCCGGTCTGCACCTCGTCCATGCCGAGGAAGATGCCGAACTCGTCGCAGGTCGCGCGCAGATCGCGGAGGAACTGCACGTGGGCCGGACGAATCCCTCCCTCGCCCTGCACTGGCTCGACAATGATCCCAGCCGTCTGCGGACCGATGGCGTCGCGCAGGGCGTTGAGGTTGTTGAACGGCACATGGTCGAAGCCATCCACCACCGGGCCGAAGCCCTTGAGGTATTTCTCATTGCCGGTGGCCGCCAGCGTGGCGAGCGTGCGGCCGTGGAAAGCGCCCTCGAAGCAGATGATCCGGTAGCGTTCGGGATGGCCCGCCTCGTATTGCGCGCGGCGGATCATCTTGATCATACCCTCGTTCGCCTCAGCGCCCGAGTTGCAGAAGAACACGCTGTCGGCAAACGTCTCGGCCACCAGCCTTGCGGCGAGCGTCTCGGCCTGCGGCACCCGGTAGAGATTGGAGACGTGCATCACCTTGTGGGCCTGGGCGGCGATGGCATCGGTGAGATGCTTGTTGCCGTGGCCGAGCGAGGAGGTGGCGATGCCGGAGCCGAAATCGAGGAATCGTCGCCCATCCACCGTGTACAGCCAGCAGCCATCGCCATGCTCGAAAGCAAGGTCCGCGCGGTTGTAGGTGGGCATCAGGGCGGGAATCATTTTGGTGTCCTCGATCTCCCCGTGAGGGGGCCTCTCTGTCGTGTCCGGGAACGCGCCCCATGCGCGAGTGGCAGCGACAAGGCGGAAGATTGACCGGGGCGGGGGATGCGAGTCAAACCCTGCGCGCACCGAAGCGCCGAATTCCGCGCAAATTTCGCGCATGGCACGCTTGCAGGCGCTCGCTGACACGGCGCGGCATTGCGTGTCATCGTCGGCCATGGCCGATCACCCTCTCCCAAAACCCGACGATGCGAGCCTGCATGAGGCCGCCTTACGCTATCTCGCCCGCTATGCGGCGAGCCGTGTGGGCGTGACCCGGGTGCTCGACCGCAGGGTGGCGCGTTGGGCGCGGGAGGCCGCGGGCGTGGAGCCGGAGCAGGTCTTGGAACTGCGCGCTGCCGTGCGTCGCGTTGTGGATCGGCTGGAGAAAAGCGGCCTGATCAACGACGCGCTCTACGCGGCCTCTCGTGCCCGCTCGCTCACCAAAGCCGGGCGGTCGCGCCGGGCGGTGGCGGCGCATTTGGGCGCGCGGGGGATCGGTGGTGCAGTTGCCGCTGAGGCGTTGCCGCAGAGTGAGGAGGATGAACTCGCCGCCTGCATCATTCTGGTGCGTCGTCGCCGGTTGGGGCCATTCGCTGCCGAGGGCCGCGAGGTGGACCGGATGAAGGCGTTGGGCGTGTTGGCCCGTGCCGGGTTCGCGCAATCGGTGGCGCAGCGTGCGCTGGACATGGACATCGAAGAGGCGGAAGAGCGCGTCATCCGGTTGCGGCAGGACTAGGCGCCTATGATTGACAGCAAGGATCCTGTGGTGTTCACCCGCGCCGGTTTCTGGCGCGGTGTGCGTGGGGCGATGGTGGCGGTGATCGGGGTGGCACCGTTCGGCATCGTCTGCGGCATCACCGCGCAGGGGGCGGGGCTGTCGTTCAGCGAGATCACGCTGATGAGCGTGCTGGTCTATGCCGGTGCCTCACAATTGGTCGCCTTGTCGATCTGGACCCATCCACCCGACATCTTCGCTGTGGCCTTCGCGGCCTTCGTGGTCAATTTGCGTCTTGCGCTGATGGGGCCGGTGCTGTCGCCCTGGCTCGACCGGTTCAAGGGCTGGCGGGTCTGGCTGTCGCTGTTCACCATGGTGGACCATAGCTGGGCCTTTGCGGTGCGCGAGATGAATGCGGGCTATCGTGACGCCGCCTATCTACTGGGCGGTGGGTCGATCCTTTACCTGACTTGGATCATGACCACGGCGGCAGGGTTCCTGATGGGCGAAGCCCTGCATCTTCCGCCCGGCCACCCGTTGTTTTTTGCAGCCCTGGCGGCGTTTGTGTCCGTGTTGGCGCAGATGTGGCGCGGGATGGGCGATCTTCTGCCTTGGGCGGTGGCCGCGTGCGTCGCCAGCTTGGTCGCCCAGATTCTGCCCGGCACGTTCTGGTATATCGTGGCAGGCGCGCTGGCGGGCAGCATCACCGGCGGAATTCGTGATCAACGCAGGCGCGCACAGTGAATCCGTCGCTTTGGCATATCGACCCCACCACGCTTGCCGCCATCGTGCTGATGGCGCTGGCCACCTACGCCTGCCGCGGCGGCGGCTATTGGCTGTTCAGGCAGATTACGCCAAGCCCGCTGATCCGAGCGATTTTGTCCTATATCCCCGGCACGCTGTTCGTCAGCTACGTCATCCCCGCCGTGATCAAGGGGGGCCTTCAGCCCGCAGTGGGCAGTTTGGCGACGGTCGTGGTGATGATCTACACGCGCAACCTCGCTTTGGGGATCGCGGCGGGCGTTGCGGCGGCTTGGGGTGTTTGGGTCGTGATTTCGTAGGGCGACCAGCGCTGCGCTGGTCCGCCCTACCATGCAGGATGAATTTGTGGCGACAATGCTATGAATCCGCTAAACTTCCGCCCATGCGCCCGACCCTTCGCATCCTCGCCCTGCTGACCCCGCTCGGCCTTGTCGCCTGTGGCGGAGGCGCTGGCACGCCGGTGGCCAGCGGTGAGCACGGGACGCCCTATCCCGGCATCGACTGTGCGCCCTTCGCCCGAGAACTCTCCGGCATCGCGCTGTATGGCGATGCCGCCTCCTGGTGGGATCAGGCGGCCGGGCGGTATCGCCGCGCGACTCGGCCGGTTCTGGGTGCCGCGCTGGTATTCCGACGCGAGAGCCGCCTGCCGTCCGGTCACGTCTCGGTGGTCTCCCGCCTGCTCGGCCCGCGTCAGATCCAGGTCACGCAGGCGAATTGGGTGCATGGCGAGATCAACGAGGATCAGCTCGTCGTTGACGTCTCAGAGCGCAATGATTGGAGTGAGGTCCGCGTCTGGTGGCCGCCGGTGGGGCAGTTGGGCGCGCATGACTATGCGACCTTCGGCTTCATCCTGCCGCCCAATCCCGCCTCGCATGACGAACTCGCCCAGGCAGCACCGATTGCCGCAAAACTGGCGCTGTCGAGCAACATTGGGCGGCCTTTGCCGCGGGCACGCAACATTTCCGCGGGTGGATCCTGAAGCTCCCCGCTTGCACTGCTGTCTCGCCTGCGCCATGTCATGGCTCTGATTTAGGGCTTGGAGGAGACAATGGGCAGTTTCAGCATTTGGCACTGGATGGTGGTGCTGCTGGTTGTGCTGCTGCTGTTCGGCAGCGGCAAGGTCAGCAACCTGATGGGCGACTTCGCCAAAGGCATCAAGTCGTTCAAGAAGAACATGGCCGAGGACACCGACGCCTCGATGGAAGCTTCTGCGAGCGACAAGCCCGCCCAAGGTCCATCGGGCACGATCCAGGGCCCCGGCGTCAACGCGAGTGCGACGACGCACACCACGTCCAACACCTCGCATTCCTGAGGCAGACGTGACTTCACCGACTCCCGCTTGGGCGATCGAAGCGATCATCCAGGCGGGGCGTCGCATGGACAGTCGCGGCTGGGTGCCTGCAACAGCAGGCAATATCAGCGTGCGATTGGACGCGACGCGGCTGGCGATCACCCGCAGCGGCGGGCACAAGGGATTTCTCGACGCTGATTCGGTGATGCAGGTCGATCTGGCCGGCATGCCGTTAACCAACGCGAAACCATCGGCCGAGACCTTACTGCATTGCCAGATTTACCGCCTGTTTCCGCAGGTGGGCGCGGTGTTGCACGGTCATTCGGTGGCCAGCACCGTGCTGTCGATGACCGAGCCCGGCCCGATCCGCCTCGCGCAATATGAGGTGCTGAAGGCGTTCGAGGGCCAAACGACGCATGACACCACACTCGATCTGCCGGTGTTCGACAACGACCAGGACATCGCCCGCCTTGCGTCCGTTGCAGAACCGACCATCGCCGCCGGGACCCCTTTGGGCTATTTAATCAGGGGCCACGGGGTCTATGTGTGGGGGCCGTCAATGGACGCAGCCCTCGCGCGTCTGGAAGGACTGGAATTTCTGCTCGCTTGTGAGCTGGAACGAAGGAAACTTGCACGATGAGCCGTCTGACCGTTTTTGCCGATGCAGCACCCGGCACCCCGATCTTCACGTCCACCGATGCCGGTGAAATCGCGCGTGAACTCAACGCCGTGGGCGTGCGTTTCGAGCGCTGGGAAAGCCCTGTTGCGCTGTCGTTTGACGACACGCCAGAGACCATTCTTGCCGCCTATCGCCCCTATTTGGACGGCCTAATGGGCGAGACCGGTGCGGGCTCCGCCGACGTGGTCAAGCTCACCCCGGATCATCCGCAGGCGCAGGCAATGCGGGAGAAATTCCTGGCCGAGCACATCCACACCGAGGATGAAGTGCGCTTCTTCGCCGAAGGTGCTGGCAATTTCGTCCTGCACCTGAACGACAAGATCTATGACGCGCGCTGCGAGAAGGGCGACCTGATCTCGGTCCCCGCCGGCACCAAGCATTGGTTCGACGCGGGCGACAAGCCGAGCTTCGTTGCCGTGCGCGTCTTCACCGACACGTCGGGCTGGGTGGCGCATTTCACCGGCGACGACATCAGCAACCGCTTCCCGGCGGTCGTCTGATGCTGCCCGTGGCGGCGGTGGTGACCGATATTGAGGGCACCACCACGCCCATCGCCTTCGTGCGCGACACGCTCTTCCCCTATGCCCGCGCGCGTCTGGAGCAGGCAATTGCCCGGCCGGACGCGGCGGGCATCGTTGCTGAAATCGCGCAGATGGTGCCCGGCGTGCCGGTGCTCGACACCCTCAACCACTGGATGGATGACGACGCCAAGGTCGGTCCGCTCAAGGCGTTGCAGGGGCTGATCTGGGATTCCGGATATGCCGATGGCTCGATCAAGGGCGATATCTACCCCGATGTCGCCCCGATGCTGCGCCGTTGGGTGCGGGGCGGAATCAGGCTGCATGTCTATTCCTCGGGCTCGGTGCCCGCGCAGAAGCTGCTGTTCGGCAACACGGTAGACGGCGATCTGACTGGGCTGTTCCAGGGTTTCTTCGACACCCGCGTGGGCGGCAAGCGCGAGCCAGAGAGCTATGACCGCATCTGCATCGGCATCAATGTGCCGCCTGCGGAGGTGCTGTTCCTCTCCGACATCGAAGCCGAACTCGACGCCGCGGCGGCGGCCGGGCTGCGGACGTGTCAGTTGGTGCGTCCGCAAGATGGGACGGTGGCGAGTGATCGGCATCAGGTCGCGGTGGATTTCTCGGAAGTGGGAAAAATCTTCTCGTTGTAGGGCGGATGACGCTTCGCTCTTCCGCCCTACGAAATCACAAAATGCGCTAGCGTCAGGCTCGACGGTGCCACGCCCACCAGATCCACATGCACCCCTCCCGGCAGATTGAGCACCGACCCGCCCTGACCGTCCGGCTGAAACGCCGCCATCACTGCCGCCACGCTCGCAAACCCGCCCACGCCGCCGATCAGATCGAGCTTCCAGGACGGATCACTGGCAAGCCCGGCCAACGCCTCGCTGGTGGTGGCGGGGCCGATGATGAACTCCGGCACGCCGCTTTGGATGATCTCGGTCAGATGTCCTGCGGCGTTGTAGAACTGCATCACGCCGCCCGGCAGATCGACCTCGTGCTGCAGATAGCTGCCCTTGGCGCTGAACCACAGCCAGCCATCCGACCATGCCACCTTGGAACTTCCATCAGCGGCGATGATCTTCGTCAGATGCCCGGCGGCATTGTAGAGCTGCTCGCCGCCGCCGGTCAGATCGACCTCATGTTGGACATACTGGCCATGGCTGTTGAAATACAGCCAGCCATCGCTCCAAGCGCGTTTCGAGCTGCCGTCAGCAGCGACAATCTTGGTGACGGCCCCGCTCGCCGCATAATCGGTCCGCGCGCCGTCACTGCCATAGATCGACTTCGTGCCGTTGGCGTTGATGATCTCGGCGAGCTTGCCAGCCGAATTGTAAATCCGCTCACCGCCGTCCGGCAGATCGACCTCGTGCTGAACATAATGGCCCTGCGCGTTGAACCAGAGCCAACCGTCGGACCAAGGGATTTTGTCGCTGCCATCCGCAAACACCACGCGAGTCACCGTGCCCGTCACCGACAGCCATGTCGCGGTGCCGTCAGAGGCGTAGGTGATCGAGCTACCGTCCGCGTGGTCGGTCTCGGTCAAGAGCCCGGCGCTGTTGTATTTTGACACTGAGTGGTCCGGGTGGAAGACATAGGAACTGCCATCGCCGAGCGTGATGGTGGTGCTCCCGTCCGCGTTTTGTGCAGCGGTCGCCCCCTGATAGAGCGCATTCACTGCCGCCAATGCATCCAGCCGCGACATATCGCCCTGCGGATTGTCCGCGACATAGGTCGGCGCCAGCCAACCACCCTCGTCGAACTCGTTCCAGGCATAGACCAAAGCCGTGCCCGCCGTGCTGTCCGGATGTGACATGATCCAGGCCAGCGCGTCGGACAGTTGCGCGGCGATCTGTTGTGGCGTCGCCTTGGTATAGGTCGACGTGCCGTCCGCGCCCCAAGGGACGGGGTTTAGCCTGCGCGGGCTGGGGTCCCAGCCGGTCATCACGGTGGGGATGACGCTCTGCCCGGTGCCGAGTTCGGCATTCCAGCCGGCCTCGGTCTTGTTGGTCAGTGTCTGGAAGCTGCCGTTCTGGTCGCCGCCGGTGATCGCATAGGCGGAAATCCCGTCCGCGCCGATCTCCTGGGCAAAAGAAGCCGCCTGCGCCGGGCTGCCCATCACCACGATATAGGGATTGGCCCCGGTCTGGGCGATTACGTCGGCCCGCAACGCGTCAATCGCGGCTTTCATATTGGCCGGATCGCCACCCCACCATTGGTTCACGATCTGCGCGCTCGGTGCCATCACATAATAGAGTGTCCGATTGCCCTCGACGGTCTGATAGGTCGGCTGCGCCATCAACGCCGCACGCTGCTGCATCGCCGCTTGATAGTTCGACAGCGTCGCCCCCCAGCCCGCCGCGTCGATCAGCGCGAAATTGACGAGATTGTGGATCGGGCTTTGCAGATAGAGTTGCAGCGCGTTGTTCATCGGATCGCTCGCGCCGTAATAATCGAACGCCCAGTAATCGATCCCCGCCGAGGCAGCGAGCTGGATCTCGCTGTTCATCTCAGCCTGACTGTCGCCGTTGATGCTCAGCGATCCATTGGCGTTCACCGTGGTGAAGGCAGGCCCGCGATCCAGGAATTGCGTGGGCGCCAGATCGGTCTCGACCGCCTGTGCGACAACGCCGTTCGATGGATCAAACCACGCATCCCAGCGAATCGCGCCAATCAGCGGATGCGTGGTCACGGATTGGGCAGTGGTCATCGCAACGAGACACCCGCAGGCCCGCTTCTGGGCATCTGACAGCCGCGCTCGTTTTTGAGGCGATGGTTAATGGATGATGAAGACTAGCAATGTTCCCATAGAACGTCCAGAAATTAAGACAGTTCTAATTTTGAATAATTGTGGAGCGATCAGGTGCAATGGCATGCGCCTTGCCAATCCTCCCCCGCACCCCAACAATCTGTTGGATTCGTTCCCAAGGAGTTCCCATGGCCCAGTATCGCGTCCCCGCCACACCCGAAACCTGTCGCTGGGGCATGTTCGATGCCGCCTACAAGCCGGTGATCACCATCAAATCGGGCGAGACGGTGGTGCTGGAATGCGTCTCCGGCGGGCCGGAAACGCTGCCGCCGCCGGAACTCGGTCTGACCGTGCCGCCTGCGTTGCTTGCCATTCACGCCTCGTCGCTGCCGCGCGCCGGTGGCCACATCATCACTGGCCCGGTCGCCGTCGAGGGTGCTGAGCCAGGCGACATGCTGGAAGTGCGAATCGACAAGATCGAACTCGGCAATGATTGGGGCTTCTGCGGCTTCCGTCCGTTGGCGGGCACGCTGCCCGAGGATTTCCCCGAGCGCTTCATCACCCATCCCACGGTCGACCGCGAGAAGAAGACCTGCCGGATGCCCTACGGCCTCGAACTTGACCTGCACCCATTCTTCGGCGTGATGGGCGTCGCCCCGCCGCCGGTCTACGGCACAATCTCCACCGTTCAGCCGCGCGAACATGGCGGCAATCTGGACAACAAGGAACTCACCGAGGGTTCCATCCTGTTCCTCCCCGTCCACGCGCCAGGCGCGTTGTTCTCTGCCGGTGACGGCCATGGCGTGCAGGGCGATGGCGAGGTTTGCATCAACGCGTTGGAGATCTGCCTCACCGGCACCTTCACGCTGATCCTGCACAAAAAGACCGGCTCCGAGCCGCTGCTCGCCTATCCGCGCGCCGAGACGCCCACGCATTACATCTCGATGGGGCTGAACGCCGATCTCGATCTGGCGATGAAACAGGCGCTGCGGCAGATGATCGCCTTCATCTGCACGCGCTCGAACCTGTCGAAGCAGGAGGCCTACCAATTGTGCTCACTCGCGGTGGATTTCCGGGTGACGCAGACGGTCAATGGCGAGCAGGGGGTGCATGGGATGCTCAAGAAGGGCCTGCTGTTCCCATAAACCAAGCTGAATCGTCTCCGAATCGGCCGATTCAACCCATTGGCAAGATTCAACATCTTGTGCGTGGCAGAAAGTTACCCACAAGTTTTTGAGTCAAAGAGTCCGATCTCTGTTGAGCAAACTCGACGCTTGCTGCTACTGTATGTGGTAGCAGAGGCGTAGAAGGAAACTAGATATGGAGTGGACGGACGAGGCTATCGCACGTTTGCGGGCACTTTGGGATGAAGGCCACTCCACGGCCGAGATCGGACGA
>CAITEF010000388.1 GCA_903891315.1 uncultured Rhodospirillales bacterium
GCTGCTCGCCACCGAATCCGCCCGCCAGAAGCGTCTGGCCACGCTGGCACCGGAGCGTGAGATCTGGGTCGAAAGGCTGCGCGATGCCGGGTTCCGCCGCTCCGATCTGCGCGCTCGCCGCACCCAGGCCGAGGCCGAACTCGCATCCCTCGCCGCCGCTCCCGCCCAACTTCTCGCCCGTGCCGAAGCGGCCGGAGTGGCGCTGGCCGAGGCCGAATCGCTGCACATCCAGACCGCCTCCCGCCTCGCCCAAGCCGAGACCGACTACAACAGTGCCGCCCAACTCGCCCGCGCCGCCGACCACGCGCTCGCCACCGCCCGCGAGATCGCCGTGCGCGCCGAGGGCGAGGTGCATCGCGCCAACCAAGCCTGGGGCACCGTCGCCGAACGCATCCTCGAACGTCTCGGCACCGCACATGATCTGCCGCCGCCGCCATCGGATTTCTCCGCCGAGGCCGAAGAGCGTTTCCGCCGTCGTCATGAGCGCTTGCTGAAGGAGCGCGAGGAGATGGGTCCGGTCAATCTCCGCGCCGATATCGAGGCCAACGCGATGGAGGAGCAGATTGCCACCATCGAGCGCGAGCGCGAGGAGATCGCCACCGCGATTGCCAAACTGCGCGGCTCGATCGGCCATCTCAACCGTGAGGGCCGCGAGCGGTTGACCGCGGTGTTCGCCAAAGTCGACACCCAGTTCCAGGCGCTGTTCTCCCGCATGTTCGGCGGCGGTCGCGCGCATCTGGCCTTGGTCGGCAATGACGATCCGCTGCTGGCCGGGTTGGAGATTTACGCCCAGCCGCCCGGCAAGAAACTCGCGGCGTTGTCGCTGCTCTCCGGCGGCGAACAGGCATTGACGGCTCTGTCGCTGATCTTCGCGGTGTTCCGCTGCAACCCCGCGCCGATCTGCGTGCTGGACGAGGTGGACGCGCCACTGGATGACGCGAATGTGGATCGGTTCTGTCTGCTGCTGGAAGACATGGTGCGCGAGACCGGCACGCGGTTCCTCGTCGTCACCCACCACGCGCTGACGATGGCGCGGATGGACCGGCTTTACGGCGTGACGATGCAGGAACGCGGGGTTTCGCGGGTGCTGAGCGTGGATCTGCAGCGGGCGGTGGGGATGATCGAGCCCGCGGCCTGACCGCCAACGTGAACGGGCCCGGCATGGCTGCCGAGCCCGTCTGTCAGCTCGATCCGACCAGGATCAGAACTTGTAGTTCACGCCGAGCAGGATGGCGCTGGTGTTGTATTTCACCTTGTCGGCCGTGTCGGTCGGCAGATTGATGAACGACTTGCTGCCGAGATCGGTATAGCGATACTCGGCCGTGCCGCTGATCGTGCTGGTGAACTTGTGCTCCAGGCCCAGGCCCAGCGTGTAGCCGACGCGCTGCGACGTGACGGCCAGCGGGGTCTGATCGAGACCGGAATACTGGGTCTTCACCGCACCGAACGCGATGCCGCCCGCCGCGTAGACCAGGTTGTCACCAAGGTCATAACCCAGACGCACGCGCAGGTCCGCGTTCCACGGGTTGCTGCCCTTGACGACGTAGCCACCGCCAACGGTCTGGCTGGCGTCGGTCCCAAGGCCAAGGCTCGCATCGGCTTCGACACCGAGAACAAGGTTGTTGATCTCCTTGTTGTAGCCGGCGCGGAGGCCGATCAGCGCGCCGGTGGTGCTGTCTGTGTAAGGGGTGGAGTTGCCACCCTTGGAGTCGGTGTAAGGACCCTTCACAGAGCCGAACTCAGCGCCGAGTTGAACGCCGACATACGCACCGGTCCAATTGTCAGCCGCCTGTGCGGCGAGCGGAGCGACGGTGATCAGCGCCGCTGCGATAAGCTTCTTCATGTTGATTTCCCCGTACCATGTGGCCATCGCAAAGATGGCCAATGGACCCTCGCCACATCATGAATGATCTACCATCGCAAACATTGCAAACCACGCCTGCATGCCCGATGCAGGTGATCACGTCTGTTAAGTCTTGAGTTTCAACAGCCTGTCAGCATTTCCATGGGCTATCTTGATCCGATCCTCCGGTGAGAGTGGCAGCGCGTCCATGAACGCCTTTCCCTTGGCGTTGGAGCTGAACGGGTAGTCGATCGAGAACAGGATGCGGTCGGTGCCGAAGGTCATCAGCAACGGGAGCAGCGGGGCCAAGGTGAAGAAACCTGCGGTCGTCACCCAGACCTGCTGGGTGATCGTCTGGCTGACCGTGCGGGTGAGGCGGTTGGCGCATTCATCGGCGAAGACCTGATCACAGCGCGCCAGCATGGCGGGCAGGCCCTCTCCCATATGGCCGATGATCAGTTTCAGCTTCGGATGCCGATCAAGCGCCCCGGACATCACCAGACGCAGCACGTGAATCGCCGTCTCCGAATGCCAGCCCCAGCCCGCCATCGACATCAGGAACCCGGCATCACCCGGCAGGTTGTCGTAATAGGCGCGCCGCACCGACTCGGGCGGCAAAGCGGGATGCAGATAGAGCGGCACATCGAGCGCCTCGAAGCGGGATAGCAGCGGCTCGAACGAGGGATCATCGAGGAATTTGCCGTCCGTCGTGCCATGCACCATGCCGCCGACGAAGCCGTATTCGGTGACGGTGCGCTCCAGTTCATCGGCAGCGGCAGCGGGGTTGGTGGTGGCAAGATGGGTGAAGCCGGCATAGCGACCGGGATTTTCGGCCACCGCACGGGCGAGAATATCGTTGGTGGCGCGCGCATGGGCAGGGGCTTCGTCAGGGGGCAGAAGTTCGGCGCCCGCGCCGGTGGCGGAGAGGACTTGGACTGAGATGCCGTTGGCATCCATGTCGGCGATCCGGCTCGGCCCGATATCGCCAAGGAGATCACCGCGCGCGACGGCGGCGGGCGGCTTGCTGGTTGGGATGCCGCGCTTGGTCAGCGTCTCCCGGCTGATCTTGGCGGACAGCGACGGGACGGTGAAATGCTCTTCCAGGGCGACGATGCGCATGAATTGGGGTCCCTGACCGGGTTGATTGTTGGGTGTAGGGATAGGACTTGGGGCCACAGGTGTCGAGGGGAATGCCGATTGACGCGGCATTGACGCAGTTTGTCTTCGCAGTCGTCCATTCCCACATGACAGTCTCTGGTCGGTGCTGCGGTGGGTCGACATGAGCGCGATATTGGCGAGTGATTTGGTCGGAATGACTGCGAGCCACCTTCTCGAAACGTGGCGTCGGTTCGGTGCGGTAGGCCCTGTCTATGAGATCATCGCGGCAGGCCAGATTTTGCCGGATGGCGACAGGCTGATGAGGATCCGGGTGGTGGAAAGCGGTGAAGAAGTTGATTACCGGCTGACTGAGATCCTGGACGATCCGCTGGAGCGCTGATGTTCGCGATTGCGTTTGATTTGGTGGTGCAAGAGACTGCCCATCATCACCCCAAAGGTGTTTCGCAAGCCTATGCCGATATCGGCAACACCTTGGCCGAGTCCGGCTTCAATCGGGTGCAGGGCAGCCTCTACACCAACAATTCTGAAGACCTCGCAAATCGGTTTTCCGCCATATTGGCGCTGCGGTCCTTGGCATGGTTACCTGATTCCGCGCGGGATATTCGCGCTTTCCGCGTGGAGCAGTGGTCGGATTTCACCCAGATGGTGAAAGCTGGTCCGTAACTCCAGCGAACGATGCCTGCCGTGACAAGGCCGGGCTTCCCGCCCACGTGCGGCAATGTCACCATTCCTTGCAACGGGAGTGACGGACATGGACCACATCGACACCATCATCGCAGGCGCAGGCGTTGTCGGCATCGCCACCGCGCGTGTGCTCGCCCAGGCCGGGCATGAGGTGTTGGTGCTCGATTCCGAGGAAGGGATCGGCACCGGGGTGTCGTCGCGCAACTCCGAAGTCATCCATGCCGGGATCTATTATCCAAAAGACAGCCTGATGGCCCGGCTTTGCGTGGCGGGACGGCGGAAGCTCTACCGGTTCTGCGACGAACGGGGTGTGGCGTATCGCAAATGCGGCAAGCTGATCGTCGCCACCTCCGAGGAGGAGGACGGCAAGCTCTCGGGCATCAAGGCGCGGGCGGAGGCGAATGGCGTCGAGGGGATGCGGGTGCTGACCGCCGCCGAGGCGCGGGAATTCGAGCCCAATCTGCACTGCACCTCGGCCTTGCTCTCTCCCGAGACCGGGATTCTCGACAGCCACGGCTACATGCTTGCCCTTCAAGGTGAGGCCGAAGCAGCAGGGGCGATGTTTGTGTTTCTTGCGCCGATCACCGGCGGTGTGGCGCGCGAGGATCGGATCGAGATCGAGGTCGGTGGGGATGAGCCAATGCGGCTCTCCTGCACACATTTCATCAATGCGGCGGGGCTTGGGGCCACGCGGTTGGCGCGGGCGATCCAGGGGATGCCGTCGCAGTTGGTGCCGGAGACCTATTATGCGAAGGGCAACTATTTCACGCTCACCGGTCGTGCGCCGTTCTCCCGGCTGATCTATCCGGTGCCGGTGCCGGGCGGGCTCGGGGTGCATCTGACCATCGACCTCGGCGATCAGGCCCGCTTCGGGCCAGATGTGGAATGGATCGACACGCTGGATTACCGCGTCGATCCGTCGCGTTGCGACAGTTTCTATGATGCCATCCGCCGCTATTGGCCCGCTCTGCCGGATGGCGCGTTGCAGCCGGGCTATTCGGGGATCAGGCCGAAGATCACGCCGAAAGGCGCACCGGCGGCGGATTTCGTGCTGCAATCGCCTGCGGTACATGGCGTGCCGGGGCTGATCAATCTGTTTGGGATTGAGAGCCCAGGGCTGACATCAGCCATCGCACTCGCGGATCTGGTGGGTGAGGCTGTGGCGGGCGCGCGTTGACGGACAATTCACTCGGCGCACGCAGCGCATTGGTATATATTCTGAACTATACCAACCTCCCGGTGCCGCCTGATGTCGCAAACTGCCAAGATTTTCATCAATGGACGCAGCCAGGCCGTCCGCCTGCCTCGGGCATTCCGCTTCGAAACGCAGGAGGTTTATGTTCGCCAAGATGCGGCGACGGGCGATGTGATCCTGTCGCGCAAACCGTCTGATTGGGACGATTTCATCGCCGCCATCGGGCGGGCAAATGCGCCAGATGATTTTCTCGGCCCCGATGAACGCCAGACCGACGCGCAGGCCCGTGACCCGTTCGAGGGCTGGCGCGAGTGACGCGCTATTTGCTCGACACCCATATCGTCAGCCATCTGATCAAAGGTCATCCCGAGGTGTTGCGGCGGGTTGTCTCGGTGCAGATGTCGGATCAGTTCATCTCGGCGATCACCGAGGGCGAATTGGCTTATGGGCTGGCCAAACGCCCGGATGCCAAAAGGCTGCATCTGGCGGTGGAGGAATTGCTCAAACGGGTCGATGTGCTCCCGTGGGACCGTAAGGCCGCGGCGAGTTACGGGCAGCTGCGGGCCAGAATGGAACAAGACGGCCTCACTCTACCACCTCTCGATCTACTGATCGCAGGCCATGCGCTGAGCGAGGCGATGACTCTGGTGAGCAATGACCGCGCATTCGCCAAAGTGCCGGGGCTGGCGGTGGAGGATTGGACGGGTTGATGTCGTCACCTCATCGCAAAAGCGCGTTGTGCGATGACGGGTGGATGAACCTCCGCAAACCCGTTAGTTTCCCTGCATGACCGTGGCCCTTCGTCTGGCAATTGCCCAGCTCAACCCGCATCTCGGCCAGATCGAGACCAACCTAGCCCTGATCCGCGCGGCGCGTGCCGAGGCGGCGAGGCTGGGGGCTGATCTTGTCGTAACCCCCGAATTCTCCATCGCGGGCTACCCGCCGGAAGATCTGGTCCGCAAACCAGCCTTCCTGGCCGCCTGCAACGCGGCCATCGCCAAGCTGGCGGAAGACACTGCCGATGGCGGGCCCGGCCTGATCGTTGGCGGGCCGTGGCATGAGAAAGGGCACGTGTATAATGCCGCCTTTGTGCTCGATGGTGGGCTGATCACCGCCCGTCGCGCCAAGCACGAATTGCCGAATTACGGTGTGTTCGACGACAAGCGGGTGTTCGATCAGGGCCCTGCCCCCGGCCCCGTGGTGTTCCGTGGCCATCGCATCGGGCTGATGATCTGTGAGGATTGGTGGTTCCCCGCTGTCTCCGAGACGCTGGCCGAGAGCGGGGCGGAGATGCTGTTGTCGATCAACGGCTCGCCCTGGCAGATCGGCAAGCACCATGACCGCGTCTCGCTGGCGGTCTCGCGCGTGGTCGAGACCGGGCTGGCCTTCGTCTTCGCCGGGCAAATCGGCGGGCAGGATGAGTTGGTGTTTGACGGGGCAAGCTTCGTGCTCAACCCGGATCGCTCGCTGCCGGTGCAGATGAAGCTGTTCGAGCAGCAATTGCAGATCACCGAATGGGAACGCCAGGGCGATCAGTTGGTGTGCCTGCCATCACCGCATCTGCCGGAGATGTCCAAACACGAGACGATCTATCGCGCGATGATGTTGGGGCTGGCCGATTATGTCGGCAAGAACCGCTTCCCCGGCGTGATCCTCGGGCTCTCGGGCGGCATCGATTCGGCGATCTCGGCAGCAGTTGCGGTGGATGCGCTGGGGCCGGAGCGCGTGCGCACCTTCATGCTGCCCAGCCCCTATACCAGCCAAGACAGCCTCGATGACGCCGCCGAATGCGCGCGGCTGTTGGGGATTCCGTGCGACAGCATCTCCATCGAGCCCGCGATGAAGGCGTTCGACGGAGCATTGGCACCGATCTTCGCCGGGCGGCAGGCCGATATCACCGAGGAAAACCTGCAATCGCGCTCGCGCGGGCTGATCCTGATGGCGATCTCCAACAAGCTCGGCCACATGGTGCTGACCACCGGCAACAAGAGCGAGATGTCTGTCGGTTACGCCACGCTCTACGGCGATATGTGCGGTGGCTTCTCGGTGCTAAAGGACGTCTACAAGACGTTGGTGTTCGATCTCTGCCGCTGGCGCAATGAGAATGTGCCGGGGGCCACACTCGGGCCGCATGGGCCGGTGATGCCGCTGCGGGTGATCACAAAGCCGCCCTCCGCCGAACTCAAACCCAACCAGACCGACCAGGACAGCCTGCCCCCGTATGAAATTCTCGATGCAATCCTGGAAGGTTTGGTCGAAGGCGAGCAGAGTGTGGATGCGCTGGTGGCCGCCGGGCATGATCGCGCCACCGTGTTGCGGGTGTGGCGGATGCTGGACCGGGCGGAATACAAGCGCCGTCAGGCCCCGCCCGGCGTGAAGATCACCCCGCGCGCATTCGGACGCGACCGCCGCTACCCGATCACCAACGGCTTCACCGCCCTGATCTCCTGAGGCGACAGACAATGGCTGAAGCAATCGTCGAAAACCTGTTTGCCCCGGAAGGTGGCTGGAAGGTGCGCATTCTCGATCTCTCCGATGGCGGCACCACGCCGGAGGACGAGGCCATCGTGGAAGATGTACCGGGGTTTCTCACCCTGATGCAGGCCAATGAATACGCACGCCGCTATGTGCGCGACAGCATCGAGCGTTGCCGCACGCCGGGCTCTGATGCGCACACTGTCATTGGGCTATGGCGCTCCTTCGGCGAGGACGCCTATGTGCTCGACGCGGGCGAAGACACGTGGCGGGCCGAGCCGGAGCTCGCCCATTTCGCCGCCACCATCGCCACCGGCGACGAGCGCAACTGGCGCGCGCTTGATCCGCGTGGCGACATGATGATCTCCGAGGACGAGCTTGAGCCCGACATCGCCTATGATGGCGCGGATGATGATTACGACGACGAAGACGGGGATTGAATTGTGAGTGTTGTTGTCCGCTTTGCGCCGTCGCCCACCGGGTATCTCCATGCCGGCAATGCCCGCCCGGCGCTGATGAACTACCTCTTTGCCCGCAAGATGGGTGGCACATTCCTCCTCCGCCTCGACGATACCGACACCACGCGCGGCACCGCCGAATATGCCGACGCGATCCAGACCGATCTGACCTGGCTCGGCATCGAATGGGCGGAGATGTTCCGCCAGTCCGACCGGTTGGAGCTTTATGCCGAGGCCGCCGAATTCCTGAAGAAATCCGGCCGTTTGTATCCGTGCTTCGAATCCGAGGCCGAGCTTCAGGCCAAGCGCGACTACCGGATGAAGCGCGGCCTCGCCCCGGTTTATGATCGTGCGATGCTCAAACTCACGCCCGAGCAGCGGGCTTCGGCGGAGGCAAATGGCAAGACGCCGTATTGGCGCTTTCGGCTGAATGACCGCACGGTGCAGTGGAACGATCTCGTGCTCGGCAAACGCGAGGTGAAGCTGCCTTCGATCTCTGACCCGGTGCTGATCCGCGCCGATGGCTCGTTCCTCTACACCTTCACCTCGGTGGTGGACGACCTCGACAAGAAAATCACCCATATCCTGCGCGGCGAGGACCATGTGTCCAACACTGGCGTGCAGATCGACATCATCCAGGCGCTGGGGGCCGACCCGCGCCGCTTCCAGTTCGCGCATCTGCCGCTGCTGACGGCGGGCGATGGCTCGAAATTGTCCAAACGCACGGATTCGATCTCGCTGCGCAGCTTGCGGCATGACGGGGTGGAGGCGTTGGCGATTGCCAATTATCTGGCGGCCTTGGGCTCCTCGCAAGACCCGCAGCTTTTGCCGCTCGACGAGTTGGCGCGCGGATTTGATTTCAAGCGGTTCTCGTCGTCATCCGCGCGGTTCGATGTGTCGCAGTTGTTGGCGTTGAACCGCAAGCTTTTGCATCGGATGAATTTTGCCGAGGTTTCGGCGCGTTTGCCGGTGGGGGCGACGGAAGCGTTCTGGCTGGCGGTGCGCGGCAATCTGGATTTGCTGGCCGAGGCGCGCGGCTATTGGGACGTGGTCGCAGGCACGATTGTGCCGCCGGTGATCGAGGGCGAGGGCGAGTATCTGCGCACCGCGCTGGCACTGCTTCCGGCTGAGCCCTGGGATGATGAGGTTTGGCCTACCTGGACCGGGGCGCTGAAGGAGGCGACGGGGCGGAAGGGCAAGGGGTTGTACGCGCCGCTTCGTCTGGCGTTGACGGGCGAGGAGCATGGGCCGGAGATGAAGGCGCTGCTGCCGTTGATGGGACGGGTAAGGGCGGAGATGCGGTTGAAGGTCGCGGCGAGTTAGAAGTTGTTCAGCCCGCCATTACGAATCAAAGGGGTTGTTAGTCGGCAATGATAACCAGTCTACTTGGCCGGGCAGCATGACAGAGGGCTTGGCAATTTTATGCGCCTTCTTCCGAGGACGCCTTCCGAGACGAACGCCGCGTTCTCGTGCAGATGCCAGCCCTTCACGTGTGCGCTCCCTCAAAATAGCCCGCTCCCATCCTGCCACCGATACCAGCCAGTGGACTTGTAGGCGCTTGACTCGATGGCCACTGACGCCTTGACGTCGAAAACGGGTTGTAGACCAGCCCAAGATCCTCGTCCCACGCGACATCAAAGCCAAACGCGTGAAGAAATTCTGAACCGTCATCACCCCGCGACAGCCACAATCCCCGCCCGCGTGGCCTGAACGATCTGATCGCGCAATTGCGGGTCTAGGATCGCACGCGCAAACGTCGCCCCACTCGCCAGAAGCGCCAGAACCGCAATCGCCCGGTTTTCGTCGCCCCCCGTTCCCCGCGCGACCGCTGTGATCAGCCTGCGGAATTCCACCTCATAGACCTGATGCGCCTGATCATCCGAGCGCGCGACCTCGCTGGACAGCATCGGCAGCGTGCAGGCATCGCCGATGTCGCAGGTGATCTTGGGGCCGAGATAGAAATCAACAAACGGCCCAAGCCAGCCCTCACCATGCGTGTCTTGATATTGGCCAACCGTCTCGACCAACCCCTCAAGCCCAAGGCCGATAATGGCGCGAAACGCCTCGGACTTGGTTTTGAAATGGCCGTAGAAGGCCCCGTTGGTCACACCGGCGGCCTTGGTGAGGGCGTCGATGCCCGATCCGCCATAACCTTCGGCGCGAAACACACGCCCGGCGGCGCGCAAGATCGCGGTTTTGGTCTGTTCCTTGTGTTCAGCGCTGTAGCGCATCGCGATACCGCCTTGGGCGCAGCCGAGCTGCACTTTCATTAGAGAGTGAAAAATATCTAAGCGCGCGAGACCTCTGGAGCAAGGCATATCAGGCTTGCGGTGCCATAAAAGAGTAATCACTCTTTTTAGATTGATTACAGAGTGATCCCTCTCTATAGCGATTGCATCGAGCGAGGCCATCGGGGCCACGGCGATGCAAAGACCAAGGAGACCAAAAATGCCACTCACTCTCACATTGACGGAAGGCGTTGTGCCCGCTGGCCAGGAGAAGATTGCTTTCGCGCGCCTGTCGGAAGCCATGATCAAATGGCACGGAGCAACCGGCAACCAGCTGATGATCGACAACATTGTCGGCTCGCTCCACGTGGTGCCACGCGGGACGACCTTCACCGGGCTGAAGGAGACACCAGTCGCCTTCGTCGAATGGAAGGTCCCGGCCTTTGCCTTCGCCACGCGCGAGATCCAACTCGGTTACTTCGCCGAGGCAACCGACATCATTCACGAGATGTCTGGCGGCAAGCAGCCGCGCAACAAGATCTTCATCAACGTTGTCTACGCCGTCGACGGTGCGTGGAACTTCGAAGGGGTCGCGATGACGAACGCCGAAATCGGTGCTGCGGTCTCCGCCCACGCCGCGCAACAGGCAGCCTAGAGCAACGCCCGATCACATTGAACC
>CAITEF010000389.1 GCA_903891315.1 uncultured Rhodospirillales bacterium
GGTTCAATGTGATCGGGCGTTGCTCTAGACGTCAGGGGGACCAAAACTGCCATGCACAAAAATACAAATTTCTGATTGAATTTGATCCAAAAATCACGTGATCTTTGCGGTGTCAGAAGACCGCGCCGAGGGAGCAGACGATTTGCGATCCGAGTTTGCAAATTTTGCTTTGGGCTTGGCATTGGATGATCAAGACCCAGCATGCTTCGACCCGTCATCCAAGATGTCGGGTCTGCGATGGGGTATCTTCGCGTCGCGGACCAATTATGTTGGCGAGGTGATCGAGATCATTCGGCGGCGCGGCGATCAGGTCGCGGTGCTGATCGACAATCTGCCGGAGCCGAATACCTCACCTGGCACCATAACCCCCCAGGATTTGGCACGGGTAGAGGATTCGCTGAGCATCGTGATTCCATTGGCAACCCCGGGGCATCGCTACAAGGCTCAGTTGCAGGCGCGCGCGTTGGGCTTGCGGGATTTTCCGGCACTGATCGATCCCACCGCCGTGATCGCCGCTTCCTCACGCATCGGCGACGGCAGCGTGATCAACGCGGCAGCCGTTATCGGTGCGGATACGCAAATCGGCTCCTTCGTGCATATCAACCGCTCGGCCTCCATAGGCCATGACGTGACGGCTGCGGATTTCGTCACGTTCGGACCGGGCTGCATCGTCGCCGGGCATGCCGTCATCGACACTGGCGCGTTTATCTGCACTGGCGCTGTCGTTGCGCCAAAAATGCGGATCGGTGCCAATGCGGTGGTCGGGGCCGGGGCTGTGGTCCTGCGTGATGTGCCGCCAGGCGCCGTCGTGCTTGGCAATCCGGCCCGCATCGTGCCCGGCAAGCGTGGCGGATATGGCGATCCGCCCGCCTTGGTGCCGCTGTCGTCGATGGCGTGAGCGTGCCGCCAAGCGTCAGCGTGTTGGTGACAACCTATCGGCACGCCAATTTCGTCCGCGAAGCACTTGACTCGCTTCGCAATCAGACCTTCCAGGATTTCGAGACGATCATCACCGATGATGCGTCACCTGACGGCACGGCGGATGTGATCCAGGATTGGCTCGACGAGACCGGATTTCCGGCGCATTTCATCCGCAATCCGAAAAACCGCGGCATCTGCGCCAACCGCAACACGGCCGTCGCGCTCGCAAGTGGCCGCTATATCTGCTCGCTATCGGGTGACGACGCCTATCTGCCAGACCGCCTCGCCCGGCAGGTCGTCCAATTCGACACGCTGGGTGAAGAATTCGCTGCTCTCTACAGCGATGCAGCATTGATGGACGCCGAAAGTCACGATCTTGGGCGAAGTTATATTGAACAATATTTCGGCCATGTTGCGCCGCCCGAGGATGTGTTTGCGCAGATCCTCTGCCACGAGAATTTTCTCCCGGCTCCCGCTGTGATGATCCGCCGCAGCGCGCTGGTGGCGGTCGGCCTTTATGATGAGAGCCTGTTCTACGAAGATTTCGACATGTGGCTGCGCCTCGCACATCGCTTTCGCTTCGCCTATCTGCCGGGAATCGTCATGCGATATCGCATGCTGTCCGACAGCCTCTCTCATGGGGTTGCCACGAAACCCGGTATGCTCGACACCGAATTCCGCATCTTGGCGCGATGGCTACCGCAATGTCCGCAATTCAGCGCCGCGATCAGTGAACAAATGTGGCAGGTCGCCAGCCGTCAAATTCTGCTTGGTCATGACGATCTTGGTCGGCACTCAATGGCTGAAATCGCCAGAACCAGCCCACACTTGCGCCGCCGCCTACTCGCGCGCAGCGTGACACTGAGCGGAAGCGGCGCGATTTTTCGAACCGTGGCGGCAATCGACAACTGGGTGCGCCGCCCGAATTGAACAGCGACCGGCGGCTCAAGCCCGCCGACGCCGCCGGGCAAACCCGATCATACCCGACACAGCAGAGGCCAACAGCGACAGCGATGCGGGTTCAGGCACGGTGAGGTTGGAACTCTGATTGACCACATAGTTCTGCGCGTCCGGCGTGCTCGGATCGATGGTGATTGTGGGGTCAACGAAAGCCGAGGCGGAGGAAGCATCATCGAACGTCCAGATGTTCGCGCTGATCACCATTTGCTGCACGAAATCGACCGGGAAGGTAAATGTCAGCGTGCCAGACACCCCGGCTGTGCCGGCAGTGTAGCTGGCTGTGCCAAACTTGTCGTTGAATGACGTGTTGGCTGGATTGCACGAGTTGTCAACTTGGCTCGAATCGACAATTCCGCTGCCAGCCGCACAACTGATGAACGCATTGCCAATCAACCCGCCAGGCGTGGCATCACTGAATGCAATCGAAGATGTGGCGGAGAAAATACCTGAGCCGGAAGCCGATGTAACGCCGCTGATATCCAGTGTGACATATTGCGCGGGCGTGAAGCCATTGGAGGAAATGTAAGGATTTACAACCACCTGGAATGAGTAATTAACATTGCCGGTTACATTGATCAAACCGAACCGGTTTCCCACCGTGGGAGAAGTGTTGGTGGCCGTCACGCTTGCCGATGCATAAGGCGCACCGGCGTTGGATCCAGCCGTCGCGACGGCTGTCTCCGTTGCGTTGTTGTAGATATCCCCGATCGGAGTGGATGACGAGTCGATCCCGCCAGCGGGAGGAGAAGGTGTGCGATCTGCAAAGCTCGTACCGTAATTGGCACTGGTCACCACTCCCGGACCACTGGGCGTCGATGGGGTCGGGCCCAACGTTACCTGCGCCAGCGCCGGAGCTCCGCATGAGAGTGCCACCACGTTCAACGCCATCACATTCACGAACCGCATCGGCCTGCCCTCAAGGAACGTCGTGTTAAAATTCTTTAATCACGAAACAAAGTTCGACATCAATGAGTTTTTGCCAAGAAGTTTCACGAGTTTTGAAGTTCCACACGCCAAACCCCGCCCGGTTGCCCGAGCGGGGTCTGCATCATGCAGAATCTTTGGCGTGATCAGCCGACGATCTCAGTGCCCGCGAAAAAATACGCGATCTCGATGGCCGCGTTCTCCAGGCTGTCCGAGCCATGCGCCGAATTGGCTTCGATGCTCTCGGCAAACAGCTTGCGAATGGTGCCATCGGCAGCGTTGGCCGGGTTGGTGGCGCCCATCACGTCGCGATAGGCGGCCACCGCGTTCTCGCCTTCGAGCACCTGCACGACCACCGGGCCGGAGGTCATGAAGTTCACCAGATCGCGAAAGAAGCCGCGCTCGCTGTGCACGCCGTAGAAGCTCTCGGCCTGTGCCGTGGTCAGGTGGATGCGCTTCTGGGCGACGATACGCAGACCGGCCTTTTCGATGACCGCGTTGATCGCGCCGGTCAGGTTACGACGGGTGGCGTCCGGCTTGATGATGGAGAAAGTGCGCTCAATGGCCATGACGTGTCTCTTTTCCAAGTAATTGGCGTGCGGCGCGGCTTTAGAGCAGGCCTGCCGCCCGGGCAACCCCTTCCCCCGCATGGCCATGACGCGCTACCAGCCTCCATATGAGCCTCCTTATCATCTCCGGCGTCACCATCCGCATGGCCGGGCGCACCCTGCTGAACCTGGCCGATCTCACCATCGACCCGGGCCGACGCATCGGCTTGGTCGGTCGCAACGGTGCGGGCAAATCGACTCTGTTCAAGGCGATCACTGGCTCGGTGACGCTGGATGACGGCACAATCCGCCTCGCCAGCCGGGCAAAGCTGTCCTATCTCAAGCAGGAAGCGCCCTCCGGTCCGCAATCGCTGCTGGAGACCGTCCTAGCCGGGGACGAAGAACGCAACGCATTGATGGCCGAGGCGGATGATCCGAACACCGAGCCGATGCGGCTGGCCGAGGTGCATGACCGGCTCTACACCATCGGCGCCGACGCAGCCCCGGCGCGAGCGGCCACCATTCTGGCCGGTCTGGGCTTCGACGCGGAAACCCAGTTGCGGCCGGTTGATGAATTTTCCGGTGGCTGGCGGATGCGCGTGGCGCTGGCCACCGCTCTGTTCTCCAACCCCGATCTGCTGCTGCTCGACGAGCCGACCAACCATCTCGATCTTGAGGCCACGCTCTGGCTGGAGACGTGGCTGGCGAAATTTCCCGGTGCCTGTCTTCTGATTTCGCATGACCGCGGTCTGCTGGATCGCTGTGTGGACAGCATCGCCCATCTCGATCAGACCAAGATCAATCTGACGCCGGGCGGCTACGACGAATTCGTCCGCATCCGCACCGAGCGGGCGATGCAATTGAAATCACAAGCCGAGAAAGTCGCCGAGCAGAAAGCGCATCTGCAGAAATTCGTCGACCGCTTCCGCGCCTCGGCCACCAAGGCCAAGCAGGCGCAATCACGCATCAAGGCCATCGCCAAGCTGCCGCAAATCGAGAGCGTGATCGAGGACAGCGTCACCCGCTTCAACTTCCCCGAACCGCTCGATTTGTCGCCGCCGATGCTGTCGATGGAAGGTGTGTCGGTGGGCTATGACGGCAAGCCGCTGCTGCGCACCATCGCCTGCCGCATCGACATGGGCGACCGGATCGCGCTGCTGGGCGCCAACGGCAACGGCAAATCCACCTTCGCCAAGCTCGTCGCGGGCCGGATGGAGGCGATGGGTGGCAAGATTTTCCGCAATGGCAAGCTCAAGGTCGGCTTCTTCGCGCAGCATCAGGAAGACGAGTTGATCGCGCATGAGACACCGATCGATCACATGCAGCGCGCTCTACCGACGGCCACGATCCAGCAATGCCGCTCCCAACTCGCCCGCTTCGGGCTCGATTCCGACCGCGCCAGCAACAAGATCTCGGCGCTTTCCGGCGGTGAGAAGGCGCGTCTGCTGCTGGCCCTTGCCACCCGCGACGCACCGCAACTGCTCATCCTCGACGAGCCGACCAACCATCTGGATATCGACGCCAAGGACGCGATGGTCCGCGCGCTGGAGGCCTTCACCGGTGCTGTGCTGCTGATCACCCATGATCCGTCGCTGGTGGAACTGGTCGCCGATCAGCTTTGGCTGGTCGGTGAGGGCACCGTGCGACCGTATGACGGCGACATGGACGAATACCGCGGCTATCTCGCCGAACGCGCCCGCATCACCGGCCGTCCGGCAGGGCGGGGCGATGCGACGGGCATGCAGGGCAAGCACGAGGTTCGCAAGAAGCAGGCGGACAACAAGTCGCAGATCAACGCGCTGAAGAAAATCGCCAAACTTGCCGAGGAGAAGCTCGCAAAGCTCACCGAGGAGCAGAAGAAGATCGAGGCGGTGCTCGCCAATCCGACGATCTACCAGCCGCACCGGATGAGCGACATGATCTCCGCCAAGACACGCTTCTCCGACATCGCACGCGACATCAAGGCCGCCGAGGCCGCATGGCTGGAAGCGGAAGAGGCGCTAGAGGCGGCGGGCGCATAGCGTTTCGTCGATCAGTGATGAGAGCATGATGATCTTCCGCACCAACACGCCATGGCAAGCGCAGCCTCTCAAGAGCTAAACCGTCTTATGCGGCTCCAGCCAGCCCATCGTGGCCTCCGGTTCGCTGTCCACGCTGCGCAGATACGGCTTGATGTCGAGCAGGGCCGTGCCGTTCATACAGTCCAAATTGCGGACCCGCAGCCGCCCCGGACCGTCGAAGCCCTCGAAACGCACCACGGAGAGCGCAATCGGATTGGGCCGCCATGGAGCACGCGTTGAGAACAGGCCGCGGGGCTCGGTGTCGAATGGCGGCGTGAACACCATCTCGGCCGGTTTGGCTGCATGCATCCAATAGAGCAAAATCAAATGACTGAACCCGTCCAGCCCGACGAGCCCCGGCTGGAACGCTGCATCGACCACCGCCAGACAGAGTGGCGGCGGCTTCAATTGCCGTCCATTGCGGGGACAATCGGCAGGGGAGGCAAAGGGCGTTTCAAGATGTCCGATCTGTTGCACCGTTCCAAGCATGTCTGATCCTTTTCTGACGCGAAGTCCGTAAGTCAATTTGGCGTTAAGCACGAAATCGTGACACACTGCAGGCCAGAAGATTGCTGCTCAATCGCAAGCTTTGCGGCAGGGTTCACCGGGACACAGGCGGGGCAGGCAAATTGTGTCGTCATCACTCGGCAAGCAGAATTCGTTCGGCCCGGCAGATCCAGCAATTGCTGCCGCTCCGATGAAATCGCCAAGATCGCTGACGCTGGCGCGGACGCTGCAGGTGGTGACATTTGCCGCCGTGTTGGCGATGATGAGCTTCACGGTGCGTGAACTCAGCCAATCGCGCGAAAACACCCTGGCGCAAACCAGCCGCCATGTTGCAGAGCTGGACATGGTGTTGGCCGAGCAAACCGGTCGTTCGTTTGACACTGTCGATTTTATCCTGCGCGGCCTGGTCGACCAATACCTCGTCGCCCCCGACAAGCCGGAGATGTTGCTGCGCGCTGCCGAGCGGCGGCTTGAAGGGATGCGACAGGCGCATGCCATCGAAATGGTCGACCCGATGGGCCAGATCATCATCTCAACCCGACCGACCTCGGAGTCCCGCCTGCCCGCCGCTGCCCTGTCGCTGCTCGCCCGACTGGCCGCCGAACCGCAGCAAGGCGCGGTGTTGAGCGAGCCGATCCACGAGGCGGGCGGTCGTTGGGCTTTGCTGATGGCGCGGCGGATGGACGGGCGTGACGGTCGCTTTGCTGGAATCGTGATCGCCTGGGTGACGCTGGATTATTTCGAAAGCTTCTATCGCGCCATCGACGTGGCCGACAGCGGCAGCATCCTGCTGCACCGGCGTGACGGCACCGTATTGGCGCGCTTTCCGCACGATGACGCGGTGATCGGGGTCTCCTACGCCGATCTGCCGCCGTTCCGCGACATTCTGAGCAAGGCCGATTCTGGCACTGTCGAGATGGAGAGCCCGCTTGACGGCTCGCGCCGCATCCTGGCGATCCGCGCGCTGCATTCATTTCCGTTGGCGGTGAATATCTCCGTCGATGAAGCAGAAGTGCTGGCAAGCTGGCGTCGTCAGGCCTGGACCTTCG
This sequence comes from uncultured Rhodospirillales bacterium, assembly GCA_903891315.1. Lineage (GTDB taxonomy): Bacteria > Pseudomonadota > Alphaproteobacteria > Acetobacterales > Acetobacteraceae > CAIQQQ01. Next base: position 6,970 of record CAITEF010000389.1, read on the forward strand.
GTGCCATCATGCTGCTGGGCGGGCTGGTGACGGCGGTGCTGATGCGCAAACTGGCACGCCAGACCGATGAGGTCGAACGCTTGCTCGCCAGTTCTCTGACCGCCCAGGCACAAACCGAAGCGGTCAACCGGGACCTGACGGTGCAGATGGACGAGCGGCAGCGGGCCGAGAGCGCCCTGCGCTTCTCCCAGCGTCTGGAGGCGGTGGGGCAGCTCACCGGAGGCGTTGCGCATGATTTCAACAATTTGCTCACGGTACTGCTCGGCAATATCGATCTGATGCAGGCGCATCCGGCGGCGACGATCTTCACCGGGCGATTGACCACAATGCGCTCGGCTGCCGAACGCGGCGCGCGGTTGGTCTCCCAACTCCTCGCCTTCGCACGCCGTCAGCCGTTGAAGGCGCGCGCGGTGGATCTGTGCGAGCTGATCCGCAGCATGCGGCCATTGCTTGAAAGCGCGGTCGGCTCGCAGATCACCATGGAGACCGCGCTCGAACCCGGCGCGCCGCCAGCCTTGGTGGATCAGACGCAGATCGAGTTGGTCATTCTCAATCTGGCAATCAACGCTCGCGACGCGATGCCGCTGGGTGGCGCGTTGCGGGTGGAGGTCTGCAGCGTCACACTCGGCCGTCCCGCAGCACCGGATGCCCCGGCGCAAGGTCATTATTTGGCTCTACGGGTCACCGACACCGGAACCGGCATGCCGCCAGACGTGGTGCGCCGTGCCTTCGAGCCCTATTTCACCACCAAGGCACCCGGTGCTGGCTCCGGTCTCGGATTGAGCCAGGTCTACGGGGTGGCCCACCAGTCCGGCGGTACCGCACGCATCGACAGCAAGCTCGGCGAGGGCACGATGGTGGAGGTCCTGCTGCCGCAGGCGACCGGCGAGGACGCCGACAATGAGGGCCTGCACGACGTCACCCCCGCCAGCATGGCAGCCCAGGGCGAGGCCAATCTGCTGGTGGTCGATGATGACACCGATGTGCGGGTCACCACCGGTCTGTTGCTGCGGCGCATGGGCTACCGGGTGACGGAGGCCAATGGTGCCGATGAGGCGCTGATGGCGCTTGAACTGGATCCCACCATCGAATTGTTGCTCACCGACGTGGTGATGCCCGGTGTGACCGGCCCGGAACTCGCCCGCAAGGCGGTGGTGATCCGGCCCGACCTGCCGATTGTGTATTTCTCCGGCTATGCCGACCCGGAAGCCATTGTCGGCGCGATCCCGCTGGCCCGGCTGCTGCGCAAGCCGTTCCGCCCAACACAATTGGTGTCGCTGATCGAAACTGCGCTGGCCGAATCCCGCGTCGCCGCCATCCCGACCACCGTCAAGCGCTGATGTTCTGCGAACTCAGGGGGTCGGCAACGCCGCCGAGGCGATGCGTGGCAGCGACGATCCGCCAGAGCAACTGGCGCCCTGACGCTTGAGCACCTGCAACCCGTCGAACGCCGCAATCTGGTGGTAGCGGGTCCAGGCCTTGGCGAAATTCGCGTCGGAGGCGACCAGCACACCGACGAAGTTGATCCCGCTGCGGGAATCGACCACCACAATGTCCGGGCAGCCTTTGACGAAATCTTTCGCCACCCATTGGCGGATCGGCCACGCCTTCGGATCGCGCCCGTCATGCCGCGCCCGCCAGAGTTCGCCACGCAGCGCCCACATCGAATCAAAGCGCGAGGTCCAGACCACGCCGGTGTTATCAACCACCGGGAAGCCCAGGCCGATCCATTCCGAAAACGCCAAATAGGTGCGCGCGTGCTCATGACGGATGATCCGCTCCAGCCGCACCTCGGTCGAAATATTTGGCTCCACTGCCGCCGCGATCCAAGGGCCCATCAATTCGACCTGGCCCTTGACGAAAAACGCCATCGATAGGCTCGCCATCACCGCACAGGCCATGGCACGGCGACGCAGCACCGGATTGGCCGAACGCAGCAGCGCAGGCAGCCGGTCCACCGACCAGATCACCAGCGCCAGCACGATGGCCACAATCGCCGGGATGCGGTGATAGAACCAGTTCTTGCCGGCCTGAAAATACACCAGCGTTGCCCCGATGGCGAAGCAGGTCAGCACGACATGCAATGCCGCGAGCAGACGTGTCGAGGAATCGGGTGGCAGTTTCGGGTTGCTGCGATAGGAGGCCGACCAAATCACCCCCAACACGGCGAGCCCGGCCAGCAGCGCCTCGGCAGAAAGCATCAACGCGGGCAGCGGCGTGTCGGTGCCGCCATAGAGGGCGAGCGCCAACGGGACGGCGCGGTCCAGATAGGCCGGGCAGAACACCGCGATTCCGGCCGCGTAGAGCAGCGCCGCCGCGGCACCGGAGAACGAGGCGGCGCGTAGGATCGGACGACCGCGCAGCCAGCCGCAGATTTCCGGCAGTGCGAGCGCCAGCGCGAAAGTCGGCTTCAGCGCGCAGCCGAGCCCTGCGACGATGCCGATCAGGATCGCTTGGCGTCGCGGCAGCGTCTCGCCGCTGAGCCAGATCGCGGTCGCTGCAAGATATGGCAATAGGGCGGCAATCATCAGATGCTCGCGCTGGCCGAATTCAACCCCAGGCAGAATCAGAAGCACCGAGCCCAGCACAGCAAAGGCCGGCACGCGGCGCGCGAACATTGTCGCCCGCCCCTGCAGCAGCGACACCGTCCACCACGCAGCCCCCAACACCATCACGGCAAAA
>CAITEF010000390.1 GCA_903891315.1 uncultured Rhodospirillales bacterium
GCCGATGCCATAGAGCTTGTCCAGGTCGGCCGACGTGCCGGTGTTGATGCTGATCTTGTCGGCATCACCCACCACGGTGCTGTCGGTGCATTTGTCATAATGCCCGTTCTTCATGCCGCTCGGCGATGCCGCGGTCGTGGCCGGTGCCGTGGTCGGCTTCGGCGCGGTCGAGGTGGCGGGAGCGGTGGTCTTCGGGGTGGTGGTCGCGGTCTGCGCCAGCGCCGGGAGGGCGAGAGCGGCGCTGAACAGCGTGGCCAGGGCGAGGCGAGCGAGGCGCATGTGACTTCTCCTGATGCGATGTCTGGCCGCAGTTCTTGCGCCGACAACAATCAAATACAGCGCCAGCATCACGTTGGCGCAATGACGAAATTGCGACAATTTGGCGGCGGATTGGCCGGGCTTCTGGCACGATGTATCCGACTGCTCTAGGCTCGCGCGACATCAACGCAGGAGATCATCATGAGCGGCTTTTTCTCGCAGATTGCAGGCAGTCTTTTGGGTGGCGGCAGTCCGGTTGCAGCCGCGCTGCCCGGCGTGCTGAGCCAGCTGCTCGGCACCACCGAGGGTGCCACCGGCGGCTCGCTGCCGGTGCTGCTGTCGGCCTTTGAGAATGCCGGGCTCGGCGACAAGGTGAAATCCTGGCTCGGCCCGAACGAAAACATTCTGCTGACCGCGGAAGAAGTCGTGCAGGCAATTCCGCCCGATCAGCTCAACGCGCTGGCCGAAAAGGCCGGAATTCCGCAGGACCAGCTCGCCACCGTGCTGGCCCAGGTGCTGCCGCATGCCGTCGATCATGCAACCCCGGATGGACAGGTGCCCGCCGAGGGTGCTGATCTGCCGAACATGGAATCGCTGATCAGCAAAATGCTGTCGAAATAGGTGAGATGATGGCCAAGCCCCGCGCTCCGTTTCTGCTGGCGGTATCCGTGGGCTTGGCCATCTCCCTGTCCACGCCGTCCTTCGCGCAGAATCGTCCGAAACCAGAGGACGCCAACGCCGCCGCCAGGCCTGCCGAGACGATCAAGCGGCTGCCCGCCGATGTGGTGACGCATCATTCGTTCACCCTATCGGACCGCAAGCTTGAGATCACCGCCACCGCCGGCGCGATCACGCTGAACAACGCCGAGGGCGTGGCGCAGGCGCAGATCGGCTTTATCGCCTATACCCGCAGCGAATTCGTCCCCGAGACACGCCCCGTCAGCTTCGCGATGAATGGCGGGCCGGGCTCCGGCTCGGCTTGGCTCAATCTCGGCCTGCTCGGGCCTTGGCGGCTGAAGATGGACACCGATGCGGCGCGTCCCTCGGCGGATGTGACCCCGGTGGCCAATGAGGACACTTGGCTCGATTTCACCGACATCGTCTTCATCGACCCGGTCGGCACCGGATTCAGCAAGCTGCTGGTGAACAACGATGAGAATCGCAAAAAATACTTCTCGGTGCGCGGCGACATCAGCAGTCTTGCCGAGGCGATCCGCATCTGGCTCGAACAGAACCGCCGCATGGCCTCGCCGAAATTCATCGTCGGCGAAAGCTATAGCGGCTTCCGCGGCCCGCGCCTGGTGCGCGCCCTCGACACCGAGCAGGGCGTCGGCATTCGCGGATTGACCTTGATCTCGCCGGTGCTGGATTTCGGTGCCATTAGCTCGGCGTTGCAACTGGTCGATTGGGTGCAGCAGCTCCCCTCGATGGTGGCCGCCCAACGCGCCAATCGCGGCGATGTCAGCCGGGACGACATGGCCGATGTCGAGGCCTATGCAGTGGACGAATACGCCTCTGACCTGCTGCGCGGCGAAGACCCGGCGGCTCTGGCGCGGCGCAAGGCGCGGCTCGGCCAGTTCACCGGGTTAGACCCGAAGCTGATCGAACTGCGCCACGGCTTCGTCAACGACCGCGAATATCTGCGCGAAGCGCATCGCGACACCGCCAGCTTGGCGAGCCAGTATGACGCCACTGTCACCAAGCCCGACCCATTCCCGGAATGGGCGTGGAGCGAGCACAACGACCCGATGACCGACGCGCTGAGTTCGCCATTCACATCAGCGATCTACGACATTTATGCGCGACGGCTGAACTGGTTGCCGGACGGAAAATACCAACTCAGCAATGAGACGGTGTTCAAGTCATGGGATTTTGGCAATCAGTGGCTCAAGCCGGAATCGGTCACCGCGTTGCGGCAAATCCTCGCCGAGGACTCACATCTGCATGTGCTGATCGCGCATGGGCTGTTCGATCTGGTGACACCGTATTTCGGCACCAAGCTGCGGCTCGATCAGATCCCGCCGAGTGTGAGCCAGGGGCGGATTGATTTCGAGGTCTTCCCGGGTGGTCATATGTTCTACAGCCGGGATTCATCGCGGGCGGCTTTGCGCAAGGCGGCGCTGAAATTGTATCAGCCGTAATTCGCTTGGTCATTTGATCACGTCCGGCGGGTCAGCGCAGTAACGTCCGCTTTACGATATGATCGCCCGCACCAAAGCCTCCGCCGCGTCCTCAATCGCCCCGTCATTGACGATCCGCACCGTCTCGATCCCCTCCGGGATCGGCACCTGCCGCGCCAGACGTGCTGCGATATCCTCCGCACTCTCCCGCCCCCGTCCAGCCAGCCGGACCGCCAGAACCTCTGGGGATGCGGTGATTTCCACCACCTTCATCCGAAACCGCGCGGCCACATCCGCCAGAATGGCGCGCGAGACGCTGCACACCACCACATCGGCCCCCACCAACTCGGAATTGCGGATGCCGTACGCCAGCCCATGCGCCTCCCACCACAGCGCATAGCCAACGGCGTCGCGGATGGCGGTGAACTCGGCAACGGAGACGCAGCGATTGTCTTCCTCGGCACTCGGCGGCCGTGTCACATCCCGGCGCGCGAAACGCACACGTGGGTCCCCCGCCAGCCGCACGCGCGCCACGTTGAGCAGCGTGTCTTTTCCGGCTCCGGACGGCCCCACGATCAGGACAAGCATGCGAACCCCATGAATTGACGTGAGGCTGCTAACCACTAGGCTTCAGATCAAGCAAGCGCAGGAGTGCGACAATGTTCACCACACGGCCGGAAATCGCTGGAACCTTCGGCGTTGTCGCCACCACCCATTGGCTCGCCAGCGCATCGGCGATGGCCGTCCTCGAACGCGGCGGCAACGCGTTTGACGCCGCCTGTGCCGCCGGTTTCGTGCTCAATGTCGCCGAGCCGCATCTCAACGGCCCTGCCGGTGACGCCCCGATCATCATCCACGACGCCAAGACCGGCCGCCAACACGTCATCTGCGGCCAAGGCGTGGCACCCGACAAAATGAGCTGCGAGAGCATGGCCGCCCTCGGCCTGGACCTCGTCCCCGGCACCGGCCTGCTGCCCGCCACCGTCCCCGGTGCGTTCGACGCCTGGGCGACGACGCTGCGCAATTGGGGCACCTGGGAACTCGCCGATGTGATGGAATTCGCCATCGGCTACGCCACCAACGGCATCCACCTCGTCGCCCGCGTGCCCTCAGCCATCACCAACATGAAGCCGATGTTCGAGCAGGAATGGCCGACCTCCGCCGAGGTCTGGCTACCCGGCGGCAATGTTCCCGAAGTTGGCAAATTGTTCCGCCGCCCGGCACTCGCCGCTTTCTGGCGCAAATTGCTCGGCGAGGCAGTGGGCTCCACTCGCGAGGCCCGCATCGACGCCGCGCGCAACGCCTTCTATCGCGGCTTTGCCGCCGAGGCGATTGGTCGCTTCTACGCCGAGAACGAGCTGCTCGATTCCTCCGGCCGCCGCCATCGCGGCCAACTCTCCGCCGACGACATGGCGCGTTGGGCCGCGCCCATCGAAGAGCCGGTCGGCGTCGATTATCACGGCCACACGCTGCTGAAATGCGGCCCGTGGACGCAAGGCCCCGCCTTCCTGCAACAATTGGCGCTGCTCAAGGGCTTCGACATCGCGGCGATGGACCCGATGGGCTCCGAGTTCATCCACACCATCGTCGAGTGCATGAAACTCGCCTTCGCCGACCGCGAGGCCTATTATGGCGATCCGGATTTCGTGCAGGTGCCGCTGGATACCCTGCTGTCCGAGGCCTACAATGCCTTGCGCCGCAAGCTGATCACCGATCGCGCCTCAATGGAGCTGCGCCCCGGCACGGTGCCGGGTTTCAATCCGATTGTCGATCACAACGCCGAATCACGACTGGCGCTGATCAGCGGCACCCCTGGCGTCGGGGAGCCCACCGTTGCACGCCTGGGCGTCACAGGTGGCGACACGTGTCATGTCGATGTGATCGACCGTTGGGGCAACATGGTCTCGGCCACACCCTCCGGCGGTTGGCTGCAATCCTCGCCGGTGATCCCGGAATTGGGCTTCCCGATCTCCACCCGTGGCCAGATGTTCTGGACCCAGCCCGGCCTGCCCAACTCCGCCGCCCCACGCAAACGTCCGCGCACCACGCTGTCGCCCTCGATGGTGCTGCGTGATGGCCGCGCCTGGATGAGCTTCGGCACGCCGGGCGGGGAGCAGCAGGATCAGTGGCAGCCAATCATGCTGCTGCGCATGCTGCATCACGGGATGAACATCCAGCAGGCCATCGACATGCCGAGCTTCCACACCGAGCACTGGCCGTCCAGTTTCTGGCCGCGTGTGGCGCGTCCTGGCAAGGTGGTCATCGAAGGCCAGTTCGGCCCTGCCATTCTCGCCGAGCTTCTGGCCTGCGGCCACAAAGCGGAACTTGGTCCGGAGTGGAGCGAGGGGCGGCTTTCGGCGGCGCGGCTGGAGGATGACGGCCAGATGTTCGCAGGCGCCAATCCGCGTGGCATGCAAGGTTACGCCGCCGGGCGGTGAACGACTGAACGGCGGGTGAAAGCTTTGAAACAAAGGGTACCAGCGCTTTCAACGGTGGCCGGGCAGGCTTATGTCCTACCCGGTATTGGTTTCGGTCGAACCAAAATCACCCCGTCATTGCAAGCGCAGCGCAGCAATCCATCGCGCCACTGGCTGCATCGCGGTGGATTGCTGCGCTTGCAGTGACGGATGGTGTGCTGACGTTTCCGGCCAATCTCGTCACGCTCTAAGCTTCCAGCCGGAAACGCACGACGCAGCGTCCGCCCGGCCATCGTTCCGCTTCCGCCCGCACGGAGGCGCCGATTTCGACCGGCCCATCGCTCGGCGCATTCGCCAGCCGGCCGAA
>CAITEF010000391.1 GCA_903891315.1 uncultured Rhodospirillales bacterium
CGGCGTGCGTCGCAGGCGCTCGATCATGATCTCGATGGCGTGCCACTGCACCAGCGCGCGGCCGACGCGCTGACTGCGCGCCGCCTCGCGTTCGATGTCAGCCAGACGCTGTACCCAGCGTTTGCCACCAATCATCGCCACGAAGGCTTCGACCGTCTGAACGTCGTCTCCTGGAGTCATGGAAAAACTCTTCCCTGCGGGAATCCGCGTCCGATACAGCGTCAAATATCGAGAAGCACTCCCCGGCACCCGAAACCCGAAAATCTGCGCCCGAAGCTGCGTGACAAGCCAATTTTTCGCAAGATAAACTTCAACCCTGATAGCACTTAATTGCGTGGCAGAACCGCCAGCGCAGGCGCATCGGGATTTTGCGCGCGGTGGCGCAGCAAATGGTCGGCGAGCACGAGCGCCATCATCGCCTCGCCCACCGGCACCGCGCGGATGCCGACGCACGGGTCGTGGCGGCCTTTGGTGAGAATCTCGACCTCTTCGCCGAAGCGATCCACCGATTGGCGGGGAGTGAGGATGGACGAGGTGGGTTTGACCGCAAATCGGGCGACAACCGGCTGACCGGTTGAGATCCCGCCCAGGATTCCGCCTGCATGATTGGCGCCGAAGACGACGCGGTTGCCGTCCATCCGCATTTCGTCGGCATTCTCCTCGCCGGAGAGAGCGGCGACGGCAAAACCTTCACCGATTTCCACGCCCTTGACCGCGTTGATGCCCATAAAAGCAGCCGCCAGATCGGCGTCGAGCTTGCCGTAGATCGGTGCTCCCAGGCCAGGCGGCACCCCATCGGCCACCACTTCGATCACAGCACCACAAGATGAGCCGGATTTGCGGATGCCGCCGAGATAGTCTTCCCACAATTGAGCGGCTACCGGATCGGGGCAGAAGAACGGGTTTTCATCGACCTGCGTCCAGTCCCACCGTGCAGGGTCGATCTTGTGTGGCCCCATCTGCACCAGGGCGGCACGGATGCGCACGCTCTCCCCGAGCACCTTGCGGGCGACTGCGCCGGCTGCCACCCGCATCGCGGTCTCGCGCGCCGACGAGCGGCCGCCGCCGCGATAGTCGCGAATGCCGTATTTCAACTCGTAGGTCAGATCGGCATGGCCGGGGCGGAATTGCTGGGCAATCGCGCCGTAATCCTTGCTGCGCTGATCGACATTCTGGATTTCCAGCGCAATCGGCGTGCCCGTCGTCACCCCATCGAACACACCCGACAGAATCCGAACCTCATCCGGTTCCTGACGCTGCGTGGTGAATTTCGACTGGCCGGGGCGGCGCTTGTCGAGCCAAGGCTGGATATCGGCCTCAGTGAGCGCAATCCGCGCCGGACAGCCATCGACAACGCCGCCAATGGCGGGGCCGTGGCTCTCACCCCAGGTGGTCACTCGGAACAGATGGCCGAACGTGTTGTGCGACATCAGTCGTTGGAGACCGAGATGTCTGGCGCGTCTGGATTTTTCATCCCCACGACGTGGTAGCCGCTATCGACATGATGCACCTCGCCGGTCACCCCTGCGGCGAGATCAGAGAGCAGATACAGGCCAGCGCCGCCGACCTCCTCGATGGTGACATTGCGGCGCAACGGCGAGTTGTACTGGTTCCACTTCAGGATGTAGCGGAAATCGCCGATCCCGGAGGCGGCCAGGGTGCGGATCGGCCCGGCCGAGATCGCGTTGACCCGAATACCGTCCACGCCGAGATCGGTGGCGAGATAACGCACGGAGGCCTCAAGCGCCGCCTTGGCAACACCCATCACGTTGTAATGCGGTGTCACCCGCTCGGCCCCGAGATAGGACAATGTGAGCAGTGAGCCACCCGGCTTCATCATGGCAGCCGCCCGGCGGGCGACGGCGGTGAAGCTGTAGCAGGAGATGTCCATCGCCTGCAGGAACACCTCGCGCGGGGTGTCGGCATAGCGGCCGCGCAGATAGGCCTTGTCGGCATAGCCGATGGCGTGGACGACGAAATCGATCCCTTCCGGCCATGCCTCTGCCAGGGCTGCGAAGGTGGTGTCGATGCCCTCATCACTGGCGACATCACAGGGCAGCACGAGCGTGGCATTCACCGAATGGGCGAGCGGACGAACGCGCTTTTCCAGCGCTTCGCCCTGGAAGCTGAACGCCAATTCGGCACCTTGTGCGGCGCACGCCGCGGCGATGCCCCAGGCGATGGAGCGGTCATTTGCCACGCCCATGATCAGGCCGCGCTTGCCTTGCATCAGCGTTCCCTTGACGGGCGCGCGGGCGGTTTCGCCATCCGGCATCGGTCGGTTCCTCGCTGCGGTCAGAATTACGATAGGTGTGGTGGCATGGACCGAGGCCGATGGACAAGAGGCTGTTGTGCAATGCGCATCCCGCCTAATCTAACGGCGGGTGCGATCCAAAGTTTCCGGAGCTTCAAAGATGACCCCAGCCGCCGACTCTCATGCAGCCCCTGCAGCTGGACCTCAGGCGGTGACTGCACGTGATCCGTTCGCCCTCTTTGCCGCATGGTTCGCTGAAGCAAGCGCTCAGGAATTGAACGACCCCAACGCGATGACCGTCGCCACCGCCACGCCGGATGGCGCGCCATCGGCGCGAATCGTCCTGATGAAGGATTGGGATGCGCGTGGTTTCGTCTTCTACACCAACAAGGAGAGCCGCAAGGGTGACGAGCTCGCCGCCAACCGAAAGGTGGCGTTGCTGTTCCACTGGAAAACCCTGCGCCGCCAGATCCGAATCGAGGGCGAGGTCGAGCACGTCACCGATGAAGAGGCGGATGCCTATTACAATTCGAGACCAAAATTGTCCCGTATTGGAGCCTGGGCATCGATCCAATCCCGACCGCTGGCCGAGCGCGCGCTGCTGGAACAGCGCGTGGCCGACATGGAAGCCCGCCATCCTGGCGACGATGTGCCGCGCCCGCCGCACTGGTCGGGCTATCGGGTGATCCCGGCCCGTTTCGAGTTCTGGCAGGACATGCCGTTCCGCCTGCATGACCGCACCGTCTTCACCCGTGACGGCAATGGATGGTCCAGCGGGAAGCTGTTCCCCTGAGCCTGCCCGCAGAGCAACAGGCAACGGCTGATCTGCTGCGCGGCCTGTCCGGCGCCGATCCCATCGAAACCCCGCTCTCGGCGGTGTTTGTGGGGACGGCGGAGGCATGGAAGCTGCGCAAATCGGTGCGGCTGCCCTTTGTCGATTTCACCGATCCGGCCACCCGCGCGCAGGCCGCACAGCGCGAGTTTGAACTCAACCACGCTTGGGCACCGTCGCTGTATCGCGATGTGGTCGCCGTCACCGAGGGAGCAGACGGGCCGGAACTGGGTGGTGCCGGGCGGGTGATCGATCACGTGGTGCGGATGGCGCGGGTCGAGCCCGGCGATTTCCTTGACGTGCAGGCAAAAACATACGGACTTCCCGACGACATGCTCGACCATTTGGCCGACATGGTCGCCGCCATGCACGACGCCCTGCCGCCAGCAATGGACGCCGATCCGGACGCACTGCTGCGGGTCACCCGCGGCAATCTGGCAACGGCGCGCGTGGCGAAACTGCCGGAGGATCGGGTGTGCGCCTGGGAGGCGGAAGTCGAGCGGCATCTTGCCGATTTGCGCCCGCTGCTCGCCGCGCGGATCGCGCAAGGCTGCGTCCGGCGCTGCCATGGCGATCTGCATTTGGGCAATCTCTGCCTGTTCCACGGCGAAATCCTGGCGTTTGACGCCATCGAGTTCAGCGAGGAGATGGCAACGATCGATCTCGGCTATGATCTCGCCTTCCTGCTGATGGATTTGGACATCACGGTGGGACGCCCTGCCGCCAATCGGGTGCTCAATCGCTATCTCGCGCGCCGTCCGGATATGGATATTCTGGCGCTGATGCCGATCTTCCTGTCGCTGCGCGGCCTGATCCGGGCGCATGTGCACGGCAATTCCGGCCGTGATTGGCGACCTTATCTCGACTACGCCGAGACTGTGCTGCGCCCCTCCAGGCCGGTTGGCATCGGCATTGGCGGGCTGCCGGGCAGCGGCAAGTCGACCATCGCCCGCAGGCTCGCGCCCACACTCGGTGCGGCACCAGGGGCGGTGATCCTGCGGTCAGATGAAATTCGCAAACGCCTGCACGGCGTCGCACCCGAGACGCGGCTGCCCGAGGCCGCCTATGCGCCGGAGAAGAGCCGCGAGGTGAAAGCCATTCTGTTCGCCGACATGCGCCGTGTGTTGGCGTGTGGGCACGCGGTGATCGCCGATCTCAGCTTCCTCGACCCACAGGACCGCACATCCGCGCAAGACAGTTGCGCTGCAGCACCATTTGTCGGAATCTGGCTTACCGCGCCGCCAGACGTTCTTCGGGCGCGGGTGGCGGCCCGCCGGGGTGATGCGTCCGATGCGACGGTGGAGGTGCTGGACCGCATCCTCGCCAGCGCCCCGGACGTCTCAGATTGGCAGAAAATTGACGCAACAAACCCTGACGCCACGACGCAGATCAAGGCAATGCTGAGCAGTGTTGTGAAATCGTGCTAGACAGTCGGTAAGACGCAAGAGGATATCGCCATGGCTATTCGCAAACTCCTCCTCCCGCTGACCGGCACCGCCGCCGGGGAGGCCGCCCTTTCCACCGCGCTGATCGCGGCACGGATCTGGAACGCGCATGTCACCGCACTGCATGTGCGCGTCGACAGCCGTGACGTGGCCCCGCTGGCAGGCGAAGGCCTGTCGGGGGCGATGATCGAGGAGATGATGACCGCCACTGAGCGCGAGAGCACCGACCGTTCGCATGCGGTGCGCGCATTGTTCGAGCGCTTCGTCGCCAGCCAAGGCGTGCAGGTGACCGATGCCAGCCGCAGCATGTCAATCCCGACAGCAAGTTTCGCCTCGATTATCGGACGCGAGGAAGATCTGGTCGCCCAACAGGCGCGGCTGGCCGATCTCACCGTCGTGCCGCATCCCGAGGCGGGTGAGGATGTGTCATCGTCTGACGCGCTGCACGCGGTTCTATTCGATTCCGGCTGCCCGGTTCTGGTCGCCCCGCATATTCCACCCACCAGTTTGGGAACACGCATTTGCGTGGCCTGGAATGGCAGCCCGCAATCCGCCGCCGCCGTGCGGGCGGCCCTGCCCTGGCTGCAACGCGCTGCCGCCGTGCGCGTGCTGACATCTGACGAATATGTCCGCCGTGGCCCGCTCGCCGCCGATCTGATCACCTATCTACATTTGCATGGTATTTCGCCCGATCTGGCGACATTCCGCTCGGTCGACCGCCTGGTCGGTGTCGGCCTGCTGGCGGCGGCGAAGGATTTTGATGCCGATTTGCTGGCGATGGGCGCCTATTCGCAATCCCGTCTTCGCCAGATGATCCTCGGCGGCGTCACCCGGACGGTGTTGGAAAAATCCAAGCTGCCGTTGCTGATGTGTCGCTGACGATGCACGGCGTTGACGACCAGGGCGTTGCCAATGCCGTGTCGGCTTACGTCAAGCTGCACCGAGCCTTGCACGCCGTGGTCGACCGCGTCGAACCGCGTCTGCATACAGCCGGGCTGACGATCACCCAATTCGGCGTGATGGAGGCGATCCTGCACAAAGGACCGCTGTCGCATCGCGAACTTGGCCGCAAAGTGCTCACCTCGGCCGCCAATATGACCGACGTCGTCGACAAACTCGCCGCCCGCGGATTGGTGCGACGGGAGCGCTGCCCGCAAGACCGCAGATTGGTGAAAGTCGAGTTGACCGATGCCGGGCGCCGACTGATCGAGAACTTGTTCCCGGGCCACGCGCGCGACATCGCCCAGGCGATGTCCGGCCTCAATGCCGCCGAACTCGACCAGATCTCGCTGCTGCTCAAACGCCTCGGCATGGCCGCTCTGCAGGGCTGTCCTGCGGAAGAGCTCGACACGGGACTTGCAAAGATCGCCTGATCATCCCATCTGACCGTCAATCGTTCGATATCGAACGTTCGTGCAAGATCATAGGGGATCACGATGATTCAGGTTCAGAGCTTCGACGCACTTGGCAAGTTCCGCAACGAATGGCTCAACGCGCGTCATCATTTCAGTTTCGGCCATTACCACGACGAGGCGCGGATGAATGTCGGCGCGTTGCGGGTTTGGAATGACGACGAGATCGCGCCGGGCACTGGGTTCGACCCGCACCCGCATCGCGAGATGGAAATCATCACCTATGTCCGCGAAGGGGCGATCACCCACAAGGACAGCTTGGGCAACATCGGTCGCACCGAGGCGGGCGACGTGCAGGTGATGCATGCGGGCACCGGAATCACGCACGCCGAATACAATCTGGAGGCGACGCCCACCCGGCTGTTCCAGATCTGGATCACGCCCAATCAACGCGGCGTCGCACCCGACTGGGGCGCCCGCAGCTTCCCGAAGGACCGCGCCGAACGACTGCTGGTGCTCGCCGATGGCCGCGCCACACGCGATCCTGACGCGCTGCCGCTTTACGCCGATGGTGCCGTGCTCGCCGGCACCGTCAAGCCGGGCCAGACCTTGCGCCAGCCCCTTGGTGAGGGTCGCGCAGCCTATCTGGTCGCCGCCACTGGCCGGGTGACGGTGAATGGCGTTGCGGTCGGCACCCGCGACGGTGTTACGATCACCGATGAGAACGAGATCGTGATCGAAGGCATAGAGGATGCCGAGATCGTGCTTGTCGACGTCGCTGCTTAAGAACAAGGCATCGTTTCGCGACAGTCACCTGAGTGGGCTGCCGCAAAACGATGCCTTATCAGGCACGCATGCACCACGCTGCTTGCGGATTGTGCAATTTCGATGCAGATTCTATGACAGCCATACGGGAGGTTCATATATTTGAAACCTCTCAGCTGTGGCACGATTTTTGGATCATGAAAAACGTAGGCAGACCGCTGGTCGGCGAGCCAATTGCTAGTGGACAGGAAAGAATCGATGAAAACACGCCAACTCGTCGCCGCGGCGGCACTCTGCATGCCGTTCGCCACGGCGGCCGCCCTTGCGGAAGACGCTCCTCCGCCAGGCCTGAAATTCGGCGCCCAGCTGGACGCAGGCATCGCCTACAACGCGAACCAACCCAATAGCGGCATCAATTTCGGCCAGCTTTACACGGACAAGGCCGCCACGCCGCAGGTCAACCAGCTTCTTCTCTCGGTTGGCAAAGCAGTTGATCCGAAGGCCACGGACTACGCGCTTGGCTTCAAGGTGCAGGGCATGTGGGGCTCGGACGCGCGTTACACCCATTTCGCCTATTTCCTCGACAAGGCGACCAAGGGTCCGTACCAGTTTGACCTCGTCGAAGCCAGCGTCACCGCGTTCACGCCGTGGCTGACCGAGGGTGGTATCAACTGGCAGATCGGCATGTGGCCGACGCTGCTGGGTTTCGAGACCATCGATACCTCGACCAACCCGTTCTATACCCACAGCTATATCTATAATTTCGGCCTGCCGGTGAAGCACACCGGTGCGAACGCCATCATCCACGCCACCGACGCGCTTGACGTGTATGTCGGCGTGACGGCGGGCAACCAGACCATCTATGGCAAGGACAACAACGGTTCGTCGTCCTTCCTCGGTGGTGTGAAATACACCTTCAACGACAACTACAACATCCTGGCGCTCGCCAGCTACGGTCCGGAAGATGCGTCGAAGGCGATGCCGACTGGCTACAATGCCAACAAGTATAACCGCGCCTTTACCGACATGATTGTGAGCTACAAGGCCAGCGACGAGCTGACACTGACCACCGAACTGAACTACGTCAACGAAGATTTCGGTGGCCTGTTCGGCAAGAAGGGCAACATCATCAAGAACGCCGAAGCTGGCGGTGTTGCGCAGTATGCGGCTTACACGCTGAGCGACAGCCTGACCTTGAATGGCCGCGTTGAAGCATTCTCGGACACGCGTGGGTTCTTTGTTGGCGCTTACCCGACCTCGCTGGGTCCGGTGCAGGCCATCGAAGGCACATACACCCCGCCGGGCTATGCTGGCCACTCGATCTACGGTGCTGCCACCGTGGGCGTGACCTACAAGCCGACGATGCCCGACAAGCTGAGCTCGATCACCGCCCTGATCCGTCCGGAATTCCGGGTTGACACAATCCTTGGTGGCCCAGCTCGCTTCAACGACGGCAAGAACAAGACGGCCTATCTTGGCTCGATCGACCTCGTGCTGACCTACTGATCCCTCAGATCAGGTGATCAGAAAATGGCCAGACCGGCGACGGTCTGGCCATTTTTGTGCGCGGTCCTATGCTTTCACCGCCAGCCAAACCGTATGCCCACCGCATTGTGGGTCCTGCGCCACATGCGCGAGTTCGCGGAACCCGGTCTCAGCCAAGAGTCCGCGATACGCGTCCGGGCTGAGACTCGCATGGTGCAGAGCCTGGCCATAAAGCGAGCCGATCGCCTCGCCATCAGCTGGGCCGGAGGTGAACATCAGCGGTGCGCCGGGAGCGGCATGATCGGCGAACACCGCAAACATCGCGCGTTGATCGTCTCGGCACAGATGGAAGAAACTGTCCCAGGCCAAGATCCCGTCAAACCGACGCCCGAGAGATAGAGTTCGCATATCAGCGTCGATCCACCGCTCCGCCGGAAACCGTGCTCGGCAGAGTTCGAGCATCGCCGGGGCGGAATCGACGCCGGTGACATGAAACCCCTGGCCGATGAACCAAGCGGCCAAGGGCTCGCCCGGCCCGCAACCGAGATCGAGCAGGCTACCGCCGGTCTTGAGATATTCGCGAAACCGCTCCAGCCAGACGCGTTCGAACAGCAGCGTCTGGGCGCGTCGCTCGGCCACCCAGAGATGGCCCAATCGGCGATAGAAATCGATGGCGCTCTCCGACATCGGGTTTCTCTCCAGCCACGACCGCAACGGCTTGCGACGAAATTTTCGTCGCCCGCATAAACGCAGCGCAACGCGGGGATCGCACCGATGAGAGCAGATCGTCCTGCCAGCTCCCGCATTGCGCTGCGCTTATGCGGGCAACGCTGCTACATTGCTAACCCGCCTTCAACCAAGCCGCCGCCTTCACCGCGAAATACGTCAACACGCCAGAACACCCTGCCCGCTTGAACCCCATCAGGCTTTCGATCATCGCGCGATCATGGTCGATCCAGCCGCGTTCCACGCTGGCCATGATCATCGAGTATTCACCCGAGACCTGGTAGGCGAAGGTCGGCACATGGAATGCCTCATGCACCCGGCGACAGATGTCCAGATACGGCATCCCGGGCTTGACCATCACCGAATCCGCACCTTCCGCGAGGTCGAGCGCGACTTCGCGCAGGGCTTCATCGGTGTTGGAGGGATCCATCTGATAGGTCTTCTTGTCGCCGCCGCGCAGCGCGCCCGATGAGCCCACCGCATCGCGGAACGGGCCGTAGAATGCCGAGGCGTATTTGGCGGCGTAGCTCATCAGGCTCACATGGATGAACCCTTCGCCGTCCAGTGCCTGCCGGAGAGCGGCGATGCGGCCATCCATCATGTCGGAGGGGGAGATGATGTCGATTCCGGCGCGCGCCTGATTCAGCGCCTGTTCAACGAGTTTGCCCAGCGTTTCGTCATTGGCGACATAGCCGTCGCGGATCACACCGTCATGGCCGTGATCGGTGTACGGGTCGAGTGCGACATCGCCCAACAGCCCCATATCGGGAAATTCCCGCTTCAGCAGGCGTGAAGCCTGACAGATCAGATTGTCGGGATTGGACGATTCGGTGCCCTCGGCGTCTTTCAGATTGGGCGGTGTGGCGGGAAACAGCGCCAAGGCGGGAATCCCGAGCTTCGCCGCCGGTTCCACATGAGCGGCCAAGCGGTCCACCGAGACACGTTTGACACCCGGCATGGCTGCGATCTCGCTCTCCTGACCCTGCCCGTCCATGATGAAAATCGGCCAAATCAGATCGTCCACGCTAAGCGAATTCTCCGCCATCAAACGTCGTGTCCACGGGTTGAGGCGATTGCGGCGCATGCGGGTGTTGGGGAACGCACCGAGGCCGAGGCTGGAATTCATTGAGGCGTTGCTCCCGTAGGCTGTCCAGGTTGATTGACAACCAGCATGCTGGCACCAACCGAGCACGGGGGAAAGATCCACTGTCAACGGACATTTGCGAGATTCGCCCCACGCAAGTAATCCCGCAGTGATCGAAGGTTTTCCTTGCAAGATCTGATTGGCCCGCTCATTTTGCGAGAAATTCACGGAAGCGTGACTCGGTGAATGCCTGTGCGGGCGAGGTGTGGTTTGAGAAGGGATCGATTATGTCGAAGTTTGGGTTGAAAATATTGACGACGGCGGTGGCGCTGTCTGCCTTTGTGGTGGGGTCGGCACAGGCCATTAACAACGCAACGCCAGATGCGACTGCCACGGCGACAGTCACACAGGTCGGTGCGGGTTGCTTGCACAATTGCAGCGTAACCCAGACCAACAATGGCTACGGCGCTGGCGATAACGAACAAATCACATCAGCCAGCGAATCGCTGACCTACACCCCGACCACCGGCACCGCTGGGTCCGGCCGAGCTGCCGCAGTCGCCGATCCGGTCTATGGCTATGTCGGCGCGCAGGCCTTCGGTGGCACTGATTCCTCAAGCTCAAGCGTGACCATTTTCGGTCACAAGATCACCACCAACATCCCAGGCACGATCACCAGCACCGCCTCTGCCTCGATCTCTGGCACGCTCACCGTGGCCCCGCTGACCAGTGCCACCAATGTGCAAATTGTGTTCAGCCTGGGCGGCATCCTGTCTGGAGATTTCTTGGATCAAGCTTCGGTGTTGTCGGTCCTGACAGTCTGGGTAAACAATCCCAGCGGCGGAACCACCTGCGGCTTGTTCGCCCGGAACTGCTACTCGTTCTCGTTCAGCGAGACTGCCAATGGTCTGTCGGTCCGTCCTCTGACCTATTACAGCCAGGATTGGCTTGGTGCCACTTTGTCGACCGTCAACCCGAATGCGGCCGACGGTTACGCTGCCGCCTTCGTGTTTACCGGAAGTTTGGTTCTGCCGGTCGGCGCGGCCGACACTCTGACGTTCTACGACGCCATCACCGTCAGCGCGTCGGGCCATTCGACCGCCGACTTCCTCGACCCGCAGAATCTGGGCCTGACCAATCCTCCGCCGATCGTCAACCAGACCAACGGTTTCCTGGTGCCTGAGCCCGCCTCGATGGGTGTCTTGGGTGCGAGCATTCTCGGCCTCGTTGGTGCCCGCCGTCGTCGGAATAACCGCAAGGTCTGATGCCAGGCTTGCTGTTAGACCGCTGATACGAGGAGCGATTCCACAAGGAATCGCTCCTTTTTCGTCGTTGGCGCCCACGATACCGAGCCAACCGCCAGGGAAACAAAAAATGCTCAAGAGGCTGTGTGCGTTTCTGCTGTTGGCGGTCGGCGTCGCAGCAGCGAAGGCCGAGCCGGTGAGCATATCATTGCCGGATGGCAGCGTATTGAAGGCCGAACTCTATCGCCCGGCCAAACCGCGTCCCGATGCGGCGGCGATCATCCTGCTGCATGGCTGTGGCGGTCTTTACCCAGAGCGGGACAATGGCTGGCGGGATACATTTCTTCTCGACGGCCGCTTCGTGCTGATGCCGCTTTCCTTTCTCAGCCGCGGCCTCGGCTCGCAATGCACCCACCCGGACGCCATCGCCAGTCCTTACACAGTGCGCCGCGACGACACCATCGCCGCCGCCCACTGGCTGAACGCTCAGAGCTTCACGCCCGCTGGAGGAATCGTGGTGATGGGGTTTTCGCATGGCGGCAGCACTGTGTTGGCCGCCGCCGACGCCATGCCGGAGGGGTTGGTGCGCGGCTATGTCGCGCTCTACCCCGGCTGCGGCGTGATCTCGCGGAGGTCGGATTGGCATCCGCGCGCGCCGCTGGCGATCTTTATGGGCGCGTCGGATGATTGGACCCTGCCGCGCTACTGTCGCCAGATGGTCGATAAGCAACCGCCGGGAGCAGTCCAATTGACGCTGTATCCAG
Source organism: uncultured Rhodospirillales bacterium (assembly GCA_903891315.1). Taxonomy (GTDB): domain Bacteria; phylum Pseudomonadota; class Alphaproteobacteria; order Acetobacterales; family Acetobacteraceae; genus CAIQQQ01. The sequence continues at coordinate 11,952 of CAITEF010000391.1, forward strand.
ATTCTTACCACGATTTCGATGCCCCCACGCCGGTACGCACCCGCGAAGGCAATGCGGGCACGACCGTGCATGTTGGCCTCAATGCGGCGGCTCGGACAGCGGTTTACGAGTCTGCCCCCGCCTTTATCAACGCGCTGCCACCTTTGGCGGGCTCGAAATAGAGCCCGCCTTTCGCTGCCGACTCAGCTTTTGACCAACGGGCAGCCGCCCTCGCTCATCGGCTTGAACGCCTGATCACCCGGCGTGGTGGAAATCACCTTGTAGAGGTCCCACGGGCCTTTCGACTCCGAGGGCTTCTTGACCTCCAACAGATAGACGTCGTGGATATGGCGGCCATCCTTTCGGACATAGCCTTTGCCGAACGCGTCATCGTCGGACGGCATCGCCTTCATCTGCTCAACCGCCACCGCCCCGCTCGCCTTGGCCTTTGCCGCTCCCAAGGCGGCCACCGCCTTGAGATAATGCGTCGTCGCGCCGTAGCAGCCCGCCTGCACCAGCGCAGGCGGATTGCCGCCGGTCTTCTCGCTGACGCGCTTGGTCAGCGCGCGGGTGCGGTCGTTGAGATCCCAATAGAAACAGTCGCTGGTCAGCAGACCTTGCCCGGCTTCGAGCCCGAGCGCCTTGATGTCGAGCGTGGAGATCAGCAGGGCGGCGAATTTCATTGTCTTGTCGAGGCCGAATTCGCGCGCCTGTTTGATGCAGTTCACCGTCTCGCCCGAGGCATTGGCCAGCCCCAACACCTTCGCACCGCTCTGCTGCGCCTTGAGCAGGAACGACGAATAATCGCTCGTGCTGGCGAACGGATAGGGCGAGGCCCCAAGCACCTTGCCGCCTGCCGCCTCGACAAATTTCGTGGTGTCCTTCTGCAACGCCTGACCGAAGACGTAATCGGCGGTGATGAAATACCAAGTCGATCCACCGGCCTTGGTCACCGCCGTTCCGGTGCCCTTCGCGAGCATGTAAGTGTCGTAGGTCCATTGCACGGTGTTCGGGGTGCATTGCGCGCCGTGCAGCTCGGTCGTCGCCGCACCGGAATTGAGGAACACCTTGTTCTTCTGGGCGATCACCAGATTGACGGCGAGTGCGACCGACGAGGTCGGCACGTCGATGATCGCGTCGACCCCTTCATCACACCATTGCCGGGCGATGGCAGAGCCGACATCGGGCTTGTTCTGGTGATCGGCGGAGATGATTTCGACATCAAAGCCCTTGTCGCCGAAATCCTGCACAGCTTGTCGGGTGAGAGCGACGGAGCCGGGGCCGGTGGCGTCTTTGTACGGGCCGGAGAGATCGGTGAGGACACCGAGCTTCATCACTGGCCGTGCCTGCGCGCGGGCACGAAACGATGGGGCGACGAAGGCGGTGGTGGCACCGATCTTCAGCAAATCGCGACGGTCGATATTCATGATGGCATCCTCCTGCTGGCCTCTTTCGGGCATTTTGACGCTGTGCCGCCCCCCCCAGAGAGGGTCTGACGACGCTTATGCGTTCTGTGCTCGGATCATGAATGCGCGGCGGCAGAACGGCAACATCGGCCTGTGCCGTCGATCAGATTCGGCGCGTGAGGACCCACGCTGTCTCCGCAGATACGGCAGCACCACGCAGTCCGCCGGGAACCTCGCGGCTCTCAGCCTCGACGATACGGTAAGAGGCTGCGTAATGGCCCTCGACCTCAGCCGCATCAACCGAAAATGGCGGGCCGGGGCGGCTTGATTGATCATAGACGAAGTTGACGAGGAAGATCGGAGCAGAGTCCGTCAGCGCGATCAGATGCCTCGTGTAACGTCGACGCAGTTCATCCGGCAAGGCAACGATGGCGGCACGGTCATGGATTGCGTCCACAGGGCCCAGCGTAGCCTTGTCGAGATTGAATATATCGCCCACGAAAATCGTCACGCCCTCGCCGCTGTACCGCACCAACGTGCCAGACGGCGATATATGCGGGGTAAGGCTGATCTCGGCAAAGAATTGCTCCACCGCCAACCGGCTCAACTCCACCCCGACGACTTCGTAGCCCGACGCGCGGAGCCAAACCATGTCACGGCTCTTGCCACAAAGTGGCACAAACACCCGCCCGCCCGCCCGAATGCCGAGGGCTGCGAAATGTCGCACCAGCAGATCATTCGGCGCGCCTTCGTGAAAGCCAATCTCGTTGTTTTGCCATTTCTGGAGCCAGAATTCGGGCTTCATCCAGCGGAAATCCTTTAATATTTAACGGATCAGTTGAGCATTGCCGGGCAATGAACCCGTGCAGGAA